>JBEGTC010000045.1:0-7628 GCA_041179565.1 Actinomycetota bacterium | reverse complement strand
CATAAATGCACCGAGATAGAGCTGCCAAGAAGTTCCCATAAAAGGGAATGCGACAAATATAAAGAGCCCAGTGCGGATTAGCATCGAGATGAGATGCTGGCCTTTAATAGTGCTCCTCATCTCGTTTCGCTCGACCAAGGCGAGGCGCACCGGGTAATTCTTGGTAGCGCTATCTTCCATGCCAATTCGAATCGCAACGAAGACCGCCGCCAAAATCGCAATGAGATCTGCGCTATTGACCAGTGGCAGTGAAAGACCGGCCAGCGCAGGGAGGCCATTAATCATATTTCGCACAGCAAATGCTGTTAGAAGTGGAGCAAGCAGGTAATCGCCGGCGCGTTCCCATTGGAATTTCTGCATTTCGTTAGCGGCAACTTCCTCATCAAGCTCATCTACGACCGGAGACTTTCGGCGGAATGGGCGAGTAGCTGATGCAATGAGCGCTGGCGCGAACCAGAGCAACGCTAGTCCGAGAGTTGTACGTACCGCGGGAATACTGTCGAAGCCTCCGAAGACCGCTGTTCCGAGCGCAACGATTAAAACTGCCAGAACTGCGGCACCGGCATCAAGAATTCCAACCAGTAGTAGAAGAATCACGGTGAGAGTCTTTGGCGGTAGCGCCTGGCCACCGGTTTCAATAACAGTCAGTGCGCCAAGTGATATACCGAGAATCCAAGTAGAAAGTGCGAGCGAGCCATACATCGCTCGAAGGTATGAACCGTCAGAGAAAACACGTCCCAATAGCGGTGATACTCGATTGATATGGCTGGCGATATGGTGAGTAAATCGCTCTACTCGGAGGGTCCAAGCGATACTTGGCCAGCGCCAAGTGTGAGAGCGATCTCCTGATTGTTCGAGATCATCAAATGTCTCTGGGTTTGCGTAATCAACACTCTCCAGCGAGGCTGCTTCATCTTCCTTTCGAGCGATTGCTACTGCACCACCACCGGCGAGTAGGCCGAGGAGTGCCAGACCTGCGACAAATGCATCCTGAGCAACCTTTGGGTTGGCTTGAATATCGAATGCTGGCAAAGTGTCACGGGTGCCAAGGCCGCCATTAACATCGGTGGTTACGCCACCGACAGCAGTAGAACCACCGTCACCACCTTCACCATTTGCGCCAACTCCGCCATTGTTACCAGCTTCTCCACCGCCAGCGTTGCCACTATTGGTCGAAGAGTTGCCATTTCCATCAACCTGATTAATAGGGGAGTCTTCAGCATCCTCAAGGGTCTGCACCAAACTCACGACCGAGAGAGCGAAATTTCCGGAGATGCTGGTTGCAACTATTCGATAGAGCGCGCCGCCAATAACGTATGGCAATTGCGCTTGAGTTACACCTGCATCTACCTCACGAGCAACTGACCAGGTCATTCCGCCATCGGTACTGATTTCAATCCGATATGTATCAATCTCGCCTCTGAGATCAGGCTCTTTCCAAGTTAAATCCACGTTTGATCCAACGATCTCGCCGTTGAGTTCAAACGACTCATCACGAAGGACACCCACAACCGAAGAGGCAGAGTCAGACCAATCGCTCTCAATCTTGTTATATGCGATAGCAGCAACTCGGAAAGAGTAGGTAAGTCCATTGGTAAGACCTTCAACCAGGTAGCGATTAGCTGGTCCGCCGGTATCTTTCTCGATCAACTTCCAGGTATCTCCACCATCAGGTGACATCTCAACTTGATAGCCAACGACCTTATCTTTATCGGCCGCTGCATCCCATTGGAGAGAAACCTCACCATCGCCGGCAATTGCAATAAGCGATGTTGGCGTGGCTGGCTGGCCACTTGGCGTCGCGACTACCGCTTGACTGACATTGGAGGGGATACCTTTAACTAGCCAGCGCGCTCTAAACCAATAATTAATGCCATTATCAAGGCCATCGACCAAGAGACTGGTGGCATTTCCCGGCAGCGTCTCGATTTTTTTCCACGTTGCGCCACCATTGGTGCTCTGTTCAACGACAACATAATCAACGGGAGAAGCTGGCGCTTTCCAGGTGACATTGACTTGAGAATCTCCGGGTTGAACTCCGAGTACTGGAGCGCTCAATCCAATTGCTGCCGCGGAAATTACGATAGCAAGAGGTTTAAGCATTGATCAGTAAGCCCTCTTCTACAGCAAGACGGCGAAGATCTACCTTGGTGCGAGCAGCTTTACCTGCAGCACGGAATTTGGTGCGTGCGCGGTAGATGTACTCATTTGCAGTGGAGGAGGCGATACTCATTGAGATCGCTACTTGGTCCATTGTCAGACCACTTGTATAGAGAACTAGCGCGGTACGTTCGCGCTCTGAAAGACGAATCGCCACTCGCTGGCTTGCCGTTAAATCGGTGGCAACTTGAGGAGAGATATAGACCCCACCTGCAATCACAGTAGCTAAGCCACCGCGAAGTTCGAAGAGGCTTGCACACTTTGGATAGAAACCGGTCGCTCCGGCAGAGAAGGCTTGCGATACGGCAACACCAGAGTTTGCCTGTGACATGACAAAGATTGGCGCATTGAGCGCCCGGGCTGCGGCAATCGCGCTCGCCTCTGAATTCTTGGAGGAGAGATTTGGATCCATTACGACACAGGTAACCTTGTTGCGTCCTACGCTCTTGATCGCCTCATCGATATCAGAGCCGAGATAGAGAAATTTTGCATCTGGATAGATCTGCAGAATATGGAGACGGATTCCCTCGAGCACAATCGGTTGCTGGTCGAGGATTACAAAGTTGGTTGCCATATCTCTTCGCTTTCGGTCGGGGAAACTCGAACAAGGTGGCCAAATCTAGACTGGGAGTCCCTGATTGCGAAAGGGTGATATAGGACAGTAAAGCGAAAAACATGGGACATACGCTGAACTACAAGGATGTAATTAGAGGTAAATCTCAGTACCTCTTCAACCATTCGAGAACTTTTGTAGCGAAATTTAAGTCGAGCGCAGGGGTATGAACTCCTTGGGGAAGTCGCCAGAATTCAAGGGATCCTCGAGCGCAATCAAATGTATTGGCAAGAGCATCTTCGCTTGGAATTGATTCTAAAAGGTTAAAGGAAGATTCTTTTGCGGGGCTACATTCATTTATGGTTTGCCACTGACCAACGGTTTCATTCGCTGATGTGTAAGGGCTGCCAAATAGGGAACCTCCGGCGAAGAGAATCGTTCCATCTTTCTCGCCGTGGATATGGAGCACATTTCCCGAACTAGCTTTACAACGTGATGGGTTGGGGTCCATGGCACCGGCAAGTCCAGCAATTGCAGCAACCTTAGTTGAGCCACTACAAAGATATGCATAGGCCATAAAGTGGCCGTTGGAGTGGCCGAAGAGATAGATCCGCTTACTATCTATATTTGCCGCTGCTATTGATTTCTCAACAAGCGAATCGATATATGCAACATCATCCACCCTTGATTTATTGAAGTCACAGCAAGCATCCGATGCATTCCAAAAGTTATTACCTAAGTTATCTTCACTACCAGTGGGAGCTATGTAGGCCACACCAGAGGCAAATGCCGCTTCCTGCATCTTTGAATATGCGCTCTGTGTTGGCCCACTTCCGGTATAGCCGTGGAGATCAATCAGAAGTGGAACCGCCTTGGTCGCAACATAGATCTTGGGCAGGATGAGTTCGGCGCTTCGCTCGCCCTCCAATGTGATTACCGAGTTGAGGCTCTCACCCTGCGCAGTAGAGGTGGGTTGAAAGGTAAAGTCGCCTGAGCCTTGGATTGAGCGGGTTATCTCAAGCAGTAGCGCACCAAGAAGCAGGCCAATCAACGCGATGCGATGGCGGCGGGTGAATGTGGCAACTCTCTCTCGTACGGTCACATTTCCAAGAATAACCCCCATATGCTTCCGATATGGAACTAACTACCTGCCTCTGGTTTAACGGCCAAGCCCGCGAAGCTGCCACTTTCTATGCAAGCATCTTTCCTAATAGCCACGTCGAAGGAAATTGGATCGCTCCAACCGAGACCCCAGGAAATGAGCAGGGGAGTGAGGTATTAGTTAATTTCTCTATCTTTGGTCGCCCATTTATCGCACTCAATGGCGGACCACAGTTCACTCATAGTGAGGCTGTCTCATTCCAGATTCCATGTGCCGATCAAGTCGAGATTGATAAGTATTGGCAGATCTTGACCACAGATGGTGGGCAAGAGAGCCAGTGCGGTTGGTTGAAAGATAAGTTCGGTATCTCTTGGCAGGTTATCTCACCTGAGATGGGAAATTACCTCGGTGGTCCTGATGCAGCGGGAGCGCAACGCGCCACCCAAGCAATGTTAGAGATGAAGAAGATTGATCTTGCAGTTATGAAGAAGGCTTACGAAGGTAATTAGAGTTACTGCCGGCTTCCCGTTCTTCTCTGGACATAATAAGTCTGAGTCACAGTTGTCGTCCCGATAAAGTCCGGATTGCTTGGATCGAAAGTTGCGCTCAACCTCATTGCCCCATGGTTTAGTGGCCTAAATGAACAAGTTACTTGAAACGAATTACCGGCCGTAGCGCGCAGGTTTCGACAACCAGATATCAGAACACCATTGCTCCTAAAAGTAACTTTTCCAGCTGCGCTAGTTGTGGCTGTCAGAACTTTTACCTGACGAAAAACCATCGTACCTGCTGGAAATGTAATTGAAGCTGTCGCTTGCCCACGAGCAAATGTGATCAATGTTTCAGATGACGAGACGGCGGTGTAATTAGCATCGGCAGCTCTTGTAGCAATTACCTTACAAGTTCCAACTCCAGCTGCAGAGAGGTTTCCGTTATTTAACGTACATGACGTGGTTCCCGCAGTGGTCGAATATGTGATTGAACCTGAATTACTTCCGCCTGTTGCACTCAGGGCGAGAGGAGTGCCAAATGATCCCGAGACGGTACTTACAGTTAGTAGCGCTTGATTTGCCTTTGAGAAAATGAAATTCACCGCTGAACTTATCGCACTGTTGTAGTTCAAGTCTTGAGCAATCGTTGCCGTTAGCGCACAAGTGCCAGAAGAAGTTGCAGTTATTGTTGGAGTTGAAGAAGAACCATCGTCCAGGGCGCATCCAGTAGCCGTAACGTCTGTAACGCTAAAAGTAATTGATCCAGAGCCTGAGTTGCCAGCAGTTACTATCGAGAGAATTTGAGAATATGGATAGCTCTTCGATGTGGTTCCAATAGATGAAATCGTCAATGTTTGAGTAGCGCGCGCGAAGGTGACGAGCGTGGCAGTTGACGTCTCTATAAGGTAATTGGCATCAGCGGCTTTCACTGCAGTTACATAACAATTTCCAGCGCTTGATGCAGTGAGGCTTTCAGCATTGACGGTACATGTAGTGGTTCCTGCGGTAGAGCTAAAGGTGTTGCCTCCCGTGCCACTTCCGCCGCTGGTTGTTAGCGAAAGTGAAGTTCCATAGGTTCCACTTAAGCTAGATACCGAAAGAGAACTCTGATTAGCTTTAGTGAAAGTGAAGTAAGTCGCGCTACTTGTGGCTGTCAAATATTGAAGGTCTTGGGCGATTGTGGCAGTAATTGCACAAGTGCCAATAGTGGTAGCAGTCAATGTGGGTGTAGCTGATGTGGTGCTGGAGAGCGCGCAACCTGTCGCTGTGCCATCGCTAACCGAATAACTTTTTGCTCCTGACCCACTTGCAGAAGTGGTTATCGAGAGAGCTTGCGAATACGGATAGGTCTTAGATGTCGTTCCTAACGAGGTTATGGAGATGGTTTGGCTCACTCGCAAAATTTGAATTGATGCAGCTGAGCTCGATGTACCAGAGCCACCGACATTAGTTGCGGTAACAAAAACTTTTATATAGAGCCCAACTTCATTTGCGGTAAGCGTATAAGTTTCTAGCGTTGCGCCAGAAATGTTGCTGTAGGTGCCGGTGGAAGTTGCGGAAGATTTCCACTGATACGAGTAGGAAGTTGGACTGTAGTACCAGGTGCCGGTTGTGGCCGTGAGGGTTTGACCACTGGCAACGGTGCCAGTGATGGTTGGAATCAAACCTCCGTTAATGGTGGGGGCATCCACCCGTTCCAAAAATGTGTTGATCGAAAATTCGGTACCGCCACAGAGGAACTTTGCCCAACCGGCAAATGAGTTTGTGGATGGAGCGACAAAGGTTGCATTAGTGTCCGAAACATTTGTCAGAGAGACCGAACCGGTCCAGCCTGAGCCAGTGGCTACGATAGCCGTACAGGTAGAGAGATTTGTGCCCGTTACAGTCACTGTCTCGCTCTTACCAGCTCCGATAGCGACATCCCAGCCGGTATTAATGCCGTCGCGATCAAAATTGGAGGTTGTCACAGTGGGATTCGAGCTCAAAATGGAGAATGTCTTTGTAACCGAGTTGGCCGCAGCATAAGTTGTGTTACCGCTCTGACTCGCTGTAATCGAACAACTTCCTGAGCTAACAAAGCTGATCGTTGTTCCAGCAATAGTGCAAACGGGCAAAGTGGAAGAAGAATAAGAGAGAGCTAGTCCTGAAGAAGAGTTCGCAGTAACCGTAGTTGAATTATTAGATAGAACTTTTGCCGTAATGTCGCTAAAGGTAATTGTTTGGGTTGCACCTTGGATTTGCGCACAGGTGATACCGAACCGGTCGAGAATACCGCCATAGAAAACATAGAGGCCTGTTGCAACGCTATTTGCAGCACACTCGATATCTTCATAGTTTCCTGAAGTAGCGCCGAGCGAGGCACCAAATGTCCGAGATGTACCTAGCGGCAGCGTTCCGCAAAGTAGTGTGACTCCACCTGCATATCCCATTGTCGATGTTTTATATAAGCGCGCTCCAACGATGACTTGGGTTCCGCCGGTTGTGCCACATGTTGCCTCTGGTAGAGCTGTGCCTGAACCACCGTAAGGACCGAGGCTATCGTTCGTTACCGATGTAATTGTCTTACCATCGGCGCTAATCGCAGCACACGCGCCAGTCAATCGAGTGAGAGTCGCTCGATATGTACCTGTAGTCTCGTAATTGGTTGTTTCACCGTCGATGCCAGATAACGCGCCATTATTTGGACATCGTGCAGTTGCGTCGCCTCCACCTCCAGTGCTCGATACGTATGAACCAGTACTGGCACTCATAGTTATCGCAGCGCTTGCTTGAGGTGCGGTGATAGCGGAAATTACTGAGAGCGAGAGAGCGACCACCAATTGTCTGGCAATCCTTCTCATCAATAGCTTCACAGGGGTGATTTTAAGGTTTAAGGCCACTACTTACAAAGGCGACCGGAATGGAACTGGCTTGATAATGAGACGCTACGAGAGCCAGTACTCGCTTTTGGTGTTGCGCTCCATAACGCCAAATTCGATCATATGTCGGCGTAGGGCCGCTGTATCTTCATGGAAGCGTGCCAGAATCTCATTTATCTGTCGCTCGGTGTAAGTGACACCGACGGTAAATTCTTGAGCCAATCGGTTGAGGAGCTCTATCTTTCTAGAACTACGGGCAGGGATGCTGCTTAGAGTTCCATCTGGATTAAAGAATTGTTCGATTGCCATTCCAAAAGTCTAGAACAGGCTAAGGATGTTTTGAATGACCCAACAGGACCGAATATGTGGGTTGTGAGGGACTCGAACCCCCGACCCGGTGATTAAGAGTCACCTGCTCTACCAACTGAGCTAACAACCCATTTAAGCGCGGGAACGCTTAAATG
>JBEGTC010000044.1:0-7689 GCA_041179565.1 Actinomycetota bacterium | reverse complement strand
TCGCATCGACCTTCGATCGTCCAGCAGAAGATCACACCATGATCGCTGAACTCGCTATCGAGCGCGCAAAGCGTTTGGTTGAGCTAGGTCACGATGTCGTTGTTCTCCTCGACTCGATTACCCGCTTGGGTCGTGCGTACAACATCGCAGCCCCAGCATCAGGTCGCATCTTGTCTGGTGGCGTTGATTCGGCTGCGCTCTATCCACCAAAGAAGTTCTTCGGTGCTGCTCGAAATATCGAAGATGGCGGATCGCTCACAATTCTTGCAACCGCTCTTATCGAAACCGGATCACGTATGGATGAAGTGATCTTCGAAGAGTTTAAGGGAACCGGCAACATGGAGCTCATCCTTGATCGTCGCCTTGCCGATAAGCGCATCTTCCCAGCGGTTAACGTGGTCTCATCTTCTACTCGTAAGGAAGAGATCTTGATGGGATCGGAAGAGCTCAATATCGTTTGGAAGCTCCGCCGCGTTCTTCACGCACTCGAGCCACAGGCTGCGCTTGAGCTTCTCCTTGAGAAGATGAAGGGCACAAAGTCGAACGTTGAGTTCCTAATGCAGATTCAGAAGACAACTGCTGGTCCAGATAACGGCTAATCGCCAGATACTTGATAAAGCCCCGTCGATATCGCGTCGACGGGGCTTTTTCATCTCTGATTATGCCTCAATTAATCTCACGAAAAAAAGAAAAGTTTATTCATCTTGAAGATCACTTAGAGAAAGAGTGAAGGAAGCTCTCTAACCTCATTCCAACACGAGAGAGGAATGAAATGCGAACTAAGGGTTACCTTCCCACTTTTCTCTCACTGGTCTTAGCTGCATCTATCATCACAGCGCCACCTTCACTTGCAGATCCATACTGTTTCTCCCTAGGGTTTTATGCAAACTGCGTCGAGATTCCCTCGTATGAAACGCCCGTACCGCAACCGCAGAAGCCGATTCCGATTTGGATCTGTAAGACTGTTTACTCTGCTGCAGCAGTCATGACGCTAATTCCGGGCGGAACGACTCCAATGTGGATTGCTAGAGTGGTATTTATTCCAACGCTTACTTGTCTGTGGAACTAGGAGACGATGGTGACTAACTTTGAATTGATTTTATTGACCTCAGCGATCCTTGCACTTTCCTTCTATCTGAGTTTTCGCCGTAATCGAAAGAAGGGTCTTGGGTTTAGAGAGAGTCTTTGGCGATAACCGCTCTTTCGCAGGTACCTCGTGCGCAAATCACAGAGATTCCACAAGCTGTGAGCCCATTCTTCTCGTAGGAACTTCGTATCCGGCGTTGTTCCAACACTTTCGCCCTTTAAAGGAGCAGATTATGAAGGCAACACTCACAACACCCCGCACCTTGGCCCTACTTGTGGCAGCTGGCCTCATCGCTGGCACCAGCCCGGCGCTTGCAGATGAGACCCCAACTGCGACGACGGTAACAAAGCCGCTCACTGAATATCAGAGCGCACGCGCTGCCTACAAAGTTGCGCTAGAGGGTTATATCGCAAACCGCAAGAGCTCAATCGCCCAATACAAAGTTGCACATGAAGCGTATTCAGCGGCACGGAAGAGCTATAACGAAGCACGTAAGCCGATCCTTGAGACCTTTAAGTCAGAGCTCGCTGCAGCAAGAAGCACACGTGACACCGCTCTTGCAGCTGCAACAACTGATGCAGCAAAGCTTGAAGCGACTACAACATTTAAGGCAGTTGTAGCTGCTGCAACATCGAAGCGAGATGCAGCGGTCGCAGCGCTCGGTGCTGCTCCAGTTGCGCCAACTAAGCCAGTTCTTGGCGAACGTCCAACGCCACCAACTAAGCCTGCAAAGGCAGGTAAGAGCTCCTAAATATTCTTAACGGGGCTCAACCCCAATGAGACCTCCACCTCTACTTCTCCGATGAGGTGGCTCTTGAAAGGCCTCAACCGCAGAATCTTTCGCTCCATACGCGAGGATTTTGCGGTTGAGTGCTTTTGGGAGATGATTAACCCCTAGTAAGGCCCTACTGGTTCACCGAAATTCGGACCCAGTGCAAGCGAAAAGGAAGCCCCATGAAGCCAGAGATCCACCCTGAATATATAGAGACCCAGGTAACTTGTGGTTGCGGTGAGAAGTTTGTAACTCGCTCAACAGTTGCTAGCGGATCAATCTACGTTGAAGTCTGTTCTGTCTGCCACCCGTTCTACACAGGTAAGCAGCGCATCCTTGATACAGGCGGACGCGTCGCTAAGTTTGAGGAGCGCTTCGGTAAGAAGTAGCTTCTCCAAGAGACCGCCTATGCAGCCCTCAATGGGTTGCGGGCGGTCTCTTCATTTTTACCCATCTTTGCAACTATAGATTTAGCGCAGAGATTGAATTGGTAGATTCAATAAGAAGATTTAATTAGAGGAACGGAGTCGGAAGATATGTCTGATGATCGCTTCGCATCCGCACATGAGATGGTGCGCGAATATCAAGAGCTTGAAGCGCTCATGGCCGACCCGTCAATCCATGAAGATCAAGGTAAAGCCAGACAACTCGGCCGACGCTATGCCCAACTAGGTCCAGTTGTTGCCGGCTTCAATGCTTGGAAGAGCGCTAACGATGATCTAGCAGCTGCACGCGAGATGGCGGCGGAAGATCCAGAGTTTGCAGCTGAGATTCCCGCGATGGAGGCGACCCTTGCTGCCGCCGGCGAAAAGTTGGAAGAGCTCCTCTTGCCACGCGACCCTAACGATGATCGCGATGTGATTATGGAAGTTAAGGCAGGTGCGGGTGGCGATGAATCTGCGCTGTTTGCCGGAGATTTAGTTCGTATGTATCAACGTTATGCCGAGAAGCACAATTGGAAGGTCGAGATTATCGATCTCACCGAAGCAGATCTCGGTGGCTATAAAGATATTTCAATGGCGATTAAATCCAAGGGAACGCCAGAGCCAGGCAACTCACCATATGCACGGTTGAAGTTTGAAGGTGGCGTGCATCGCGTACAACGCGTGCCAGAGACAGAGAGCCAGGGTCGCATCCACACTTCTGCGGCAGGCGTACTGATTCTTCCCGAGGCGGAAGAGGTCGATGTCGAGCTCAATATGAATGATGTTCGAGTCGATGTCTATCGTTCATCTGGTCCCGGCGGTCAATCTGTAAATACCACCGACTCTGCTGTTCGACTTACCCACGTACCCACCGGCATCGTCGTTTCCTGTCAGAACGAGAAGTCACAACTTCAGAATAAGGAATCCGCGCTTCGTATCTTGCGCGCTCGACTCTTGGCCGATGCCCAAGAGAAGGCAGAGGCTGCAGCATCTGCAGAACGTAAGAGCCAGGTCCGCACCGTTGATCGTTCTGAACGAATCCGTACCTACAACTTTCCAGAGAACCGCTTGAGTGATCACCGAGTGAACTACAAATCAAATAACTTAGATTCGGTTCTCAATGGCGAACTCGATGATGTCATTCAAGCCTTACTCGATGCCGATAAGGCAGCAAAGCTCTCTGCTACTAGTTAATTCTCGCTATGGAACTCACCTTTAAAGAATTCTTACGCGGCGGAAAAGAGCAGTTGGCTGCCGCTGGTTTTCCAGAGGTAGAAGCGGAACATCTCTTAGCGCATGTCCTTGGTATCTCGCGAATGGAGCTCCACAGCCCACTCGCTGTTGAAAACGCTATTAAGGCAATCGGCGATATCACTCTGATTGAAGAGAATTTTTGGAAGTTGCTCGATCGTCGATGCGCACATGAACCGCTGCAATATCTCACCGGCATCGCCTACTTTAGATATTTAGAACTCGAAGTTGGTCCGGGGGTCTTGGTTCCGCGGCCAGAGAGCGAACTCTTGGTTGAGGCGGTCTTAAAGAATATTGAGAGCCGAGGCGAGGCAGCGGTAAGCGTTGTTGATTTAGGTGCAGGTTCTGGTGCCCTCACCTTGGCAATTGCAACTGAAGCGCCACGCGCTCATGTGATTGCAGTTGAGAAAGATGCACAAGCTCTTGAGTGGTTGCGGCGCAATGTCGCCTTAAATTCTGAGGATGTTCGCATCCTCGAATCTGATGTCTCAGACGCGCTCATTGGCGTGAAGTGCGATGTGGTAATTGCCAATCCACCATATATTCCAGATGGCCAAGAGTTGCCGAGAGATGTGGCAGAACACGAGCCTGCGGTCGCTCTCTATGGTGGGGCAAGTGGAATGGAGATTCCAGCTAAATTTATTGAGGCGGCAGCTCGACTCTTGAAGAGCGGTGGCTTCTGTGCAATCGAGCATCATGAGAGCCAAGGCGATTTAATCAAGGCAGAGCTCGAGCCTCACTTTGAGAGCGTCACCACTCATAACGATCTCACCGGTCGCCCTCGCTTCACCACGGGAACTAGGAGATAATTAACTATGGAGCGAATCAATCTGCTTGAAGGAGATATCAAAGATCACCTCGCCTTAGCGCTCAAAGGAATCAAAGATGGATACATCATCTGCGCCCCGCTCGAGCACGGGTATGTATTTCTCGCCGATGCATTCTCTGAATTTGCAGTTCGTGCGATGCATGTTCTTCGCGGCGACAACCTCGGCGTAAAGGCGCAAGTTCTGATCCACTCGGGCCAAGCTATTACTGGACTATCTCGATACGTCAATGACGATACCCGTGCGCTTATCGATGCATTTTGGCCCGGCCCACTCTCACTCAACCTCCATCCCAACATGGGCCTCAATTGGAACCTCGGCGATAACAACGGCCTCGATATCTTTAGCGTTCGCGCACCACAAGCGCCATTTGTCTCTGAACTTCTCAAGCAGAGCGGTCCGCTAGCGGTGGCAAGCGCGGCGCGAGTTGGCCAGAAGCCAGCGCTGACCACTGATCGAATCTTCGTTCTCGAATCTGATCTCGCTGTGATGTTTGACGCAGGCGAACTTCCAGAGGGACCGGCGACCACAATTGTGCAGTCAGATATCGATGGAATGACCATTATTCGAGAAGGTGCCATCACCCGGGCGCAACTAGGTGCGGTCGTGCCGGCACTAATTGAAGAGCAACCAATAGGCTAGGGCTATGTCCAATACTTTCTATGGCCCAGATTTCGAGCTTCTAACCCAGCAGGACCCAGCAATCGCTGCTGTTCTGCTCTCTGAACTCAAGCGTCAGCAGACCAATCTCCAACTGATTGCCTCCGAGAACTTCACATCACGCGCAGTTCTCGCAGCCCTTGGTTCAACTCTCTCCAATAAGTACGCAGAAGGCTATCCAGGTAAGCGTTACTACGGAGGTTGCGAAGAGGTTGATATCGCAGAGTCAATTGCGATCGATCGCGCAAAGTCGCTCTTTGGTGCCGAGCATGCAAATGTTCAACCACACTCAGGTGCCAGTGCAAACGTCGCTGTCTATCAAGCATTTACCAAGCCAGGCGATACCGTCTTGGCGATGTCGCTGCCACATGGTGGCCACCTCACACATGGTTCTAAGGTCAACTTCTCCGGCAAGTGGTTCAACATCGTCTCGTACGGCGTTCGCCAAGATAACGAGCTCATCGATTACGACGAACTTCGCGATCTCGCAATTGCCAACAAGCCGAAGATGATCTGTACCGGTGCAACTGCATACCCATCGCTCATTGATTTTGAGAAAGTCCGCGCAATCTGCGATGAAGTTGGCGCAATCATGTGGGTTGATGCCGCTCACTTCATCGGTCTTGTTGCCGGTAAGGCGATTCCGTCGCCAGTTCCGTATGCCGATGTCGTTTCATTTACAACACATAAGGTTCTCCGAGGCCCTCGCGGTGGCATGATCTTGTCGAAGGCAGAGCATGGCGCTGCTATCGATAAGGCGGTCTTCCCAGGAATGCAGGGCGGTCCAATCATGTCTGCAGTAGCTGGAAAGGCGGTCGCGCTCGCAGAGTGCGCAACTCCGGCTTATCAGAAGTATGCAAAAGATGTCATCGTCAATGCGCAATCGCTCGCCGCTGCTCTTGAGGCAGAAGGCATGCGCGCCGTCTCTGGCGGAACGCAGACCCACTTGGCGCTGATCGATATTCGCGCAACTGGAGTCAATGGCAAGGTCGCTGATGAGCGTTGCGGCGCAGCAGGAATCGTGCTCAATAAGAACTCAATCCCATTTGATCCAGAGGCGCCATCAGTTACCTCGGGTATTCGCGTGGGAACTCCCGCTACAACAACACAGGGAATGGGCGTTGACCAGATGAAGATCATCGCATCGCTCATCGCGCGCGCAATTAAGAGCGATGATGCTGCGGCACATGCAGCAATCAAAGCCGAGGTACATGCACTTACTGCGCAATTTCCTATCTATCAGGCCTAACTCCGAGAAAATCAGATGCGCGAGTACTTAGTAACTCTCCTGCTCGCTGCAGTGATTTGTTATGTAGTCACACCTTATGTCCGCTCCTGGGCGATCAAATTTGGCGTAGTTGCCAAGATTCGCGAACGCGATATCCACACAACGCCAATTCCTCGATGGGGCGGCCTTGCGATGTGGATTGGAATGGCAACCACATTCGCCATGGTCAGCCATCTCTCGCTCGTCGGCAAGTCTTTTACTCGCGAATCAATCGGCATATTCCTTGCCTCGACCTTCTTAGTTCTCCTTGGCATGATCGATGATCGATTTGAATTAGATGCACTCACCAAGCTAGCGGGCCAAGCTTTAGCGGCAGGAATACTTTTGATCTACGGAGTGCAAATTTTCTGGCTACCAATCAATGGCGTCATGACTCTGCCGCCAAGTATCGGCCAGTTGCTCACCGTTCTCATTGTTCTGGTGACTATCAATGCAGTGAACTTTATCGATGGCCTTGATGGCTTAGCCGCTGGAATCGTCGCCATCTCGGGCGCCGCCTTCTTCGCCTTCGCCTATTTATTAGCTGTTATCTATGGTTTTAGCCGTGCGGGGTCACCTTCGCTCATTACCGCAATCATCATTGGCGTCTGCCTCGGCTTCCTTCCGCATAACGCCTACCCAGCAAAGATCTTTATGGGCGATTCTGGTTCGATGTTACTCGGACTTTTGCTCGCAGCATCTGCGATTACATTGACCGGGCAGATTGATCCCAATGCAATCTCGGCAGAGAAACTTGGACCAACGCTCTTGCCATTGGCCCTTCCGTTAGCGGTGCTTGCAATTCCGTTGATCGATTTATTCTCAGCAATAGTTCGTAGATTGCGCGCAGGTAAATCGCCATTCTCCTCTGATAAAGAGCATATTCATCACCGCATTATGCGCTCTGGAAATTCTCAAGCTCGTACCGCTCTCATTATGTATTCGTGGACTGCAACAATTGCATTTCCAGTTTCGGTCTCTGCATTCACGCCACTCTGGGTTGCCGGAATTCTCTTTGCGGTTCTTCTCTGCGCAACCCTGATCTTCCAAAGTAAGCGACCTGAGCTGAAGAAGAGATTGGCGGCGCAATGAACTCAGAGATGAATTCGCAAATCAGTACCGAGCGAGCGCTTCTGCGAGGCGCACTACTCCCAACTCTCGTTGTCGGAGTTATCGCAATTGCCGCATCAACTTGGCAAGCGGGTCGAGCTGGGTTGGTTGGTGCGCTATTGGCACAACTCGTAGTTGTAATCTTCTTTGCAACCAATATCGGAACCGCTCGTCTGACCCGAGATCTCGATCCGGTGATGACGATGTCAATCGCGATGTTCTCCTATATGGCCAAGGTCTTACTCCTCGGCGTCTTCCTCTGGTTAATCACCACCTTTATCTCTGCTGAG
>JBEGTC010000043.1:0-7886 GCA_041179565.1 Actinomycetota bacterium | reverse complement strand
GCAAATGCTCGCGTTGTTATCTATGCCAAACCATCTTGGTATACAAAATCTGGAACGCTCTCAATGGCAGCTCGTGAGATTCGCCAAGTGGGTGTTGGTGAATTGTTGGCGCGACTAGAGGCGCTGAAATCTTTATTGGCTGAAGAGGGACTTTTCTCTATCGAGCGCAAAGTTTCTCTTCCAGTCTTGCCACGCAAAGTTGGGTTGATCTGCGGCCGCAACACCGATGCCGAGAAAGATGTCGTTGAAAATGCGCGACGTCGTTGGCCGGCAGTTGAGTTTGAAATTCGTGAAGTAACGGTGCAAGGCGCAGCAGCGGTTGTTGAAGTATCTGCCGCTCTTCGTGAACTAGAAGCCGATAGCGAAGTAGATGTCATCATCATTACTCGCGGTGGCGGATCCTTTGAAGACCTCCTTCCCTTTAGCGATGAATCGCTCGTGCGCCTAGCCGCTGAATGCGAGACCCCCATTGTTAGCGCTATCGGCCACGAAAAAGATTCACCGCTATTAGACCTGGTCGCTGATTACCGCGCATCAACTCCGACTGATGCCGCAAAGCGAGTGGTCCCAGATATTGCAGAAGAAATCAGCAATATTCAAAAGCTGCGCGACCGTGCCTACCGCGCGCTCTCTGCCAGAGTTGAGTATGAAAGCACTGTCATTGCCCAGCTTCGCTCTCGCCCAGTGATGAAAGACCCTGGCGCCTTTCTGACTATTTTGAGCGATGAACTCAGTGATCTGCGTCAGCGCGCGACGAGAAGCTTTACCGCCACTGTCGATGCTGAGCGAAAAGAGCTGAAGGCGATCACCGCCCATCTTCGTTCGCTCTCACCACAATCGACTCTCGATCGCGGATATTCAGTTGTCCGTAATGCCAAGGGTGATGTCATTCGTGACCCGAAGCAGTTGCAGCGTGGTGACGTGCTTGCGATTAAGGTCGCAAAGGGCGAGACCAGCGCCACAGTGAACTAACTAGCCCTCTTCAGCACCAGGAGTAGATTTGGCTCATGGCCGAAAAGAAGCTCTCGTACGAAGCAGCCCGTGATGAACTCGCTGAAATTGTTGAATCCCTTGAAGATGGAAGCGCATCGCTGGAAGAGTCACTCAAGCTCTGGGAACGCGGTGAAGAGCTGGCAAAGATCTGTCAGGAGTGGCTCGATGGCGCAAAGGCGAAGCTCGCATCAGTAAAGAAGGAGTCACAGTAAATGTCTCCCACATTTTCATATTCTGATCTTCTCCCCCTCGGTGAGGACACAACGAAGTACCGCTTAATTGGCAAAGAGGGCGTATCGGTCGTAAAGCTCGGTGATAAGGAATTCCTTCAAGTTGAGCCAGAGGCAATTGCGAAATTAACCGAAGAAGCAATTCACGATATTAACCACTATCTCCGTCCAGATCATTTGCAGCAGTTGGCAAATATCTTGAAGGACCCAGAAGCTTCAGCAAACGATCGCTTCGTTGCGCTCGATCTTTTGAAGAATGCAAATATTGCAGCTGGCGGAGTTCTGCCAATGTGTCAGGACACCGGTACTGCATTGGTCATGGGCAAGAAGGGCCAATATGTTCTGACAACTTCCAAGGATGAAGTTGCTGTTGCCCAAGGCGTTTACGATGCTTATACAAAGCTAAATCTTCGTTATTCGCAGATGGCCCCAGTAACAACATGGGAAGAGAAGAACACTGGCAATAACTTGCCAGCTCAGATTGAAATTTACGCTGACTCTGAGCACCAGGATGAGTACAACTTCCTCTTCATCGCAAAGGGTGGCGGTAGCGCAAATAAGTCTTACCTCTATCAAGAGACAAAGGCCGTTCTTAACCCAGCATCATTTATGAATTGGCTCGATGAGAAATTGCGCTCATTGGGAACAGCAGCATGTCCGCCGTATCACTTAGCGATTGTTATCGGTGGAACAAGTGCAGAGCACACAGTTAAGACAGCGAAGCTTGCCTCAACTCATTACCTCGACAACATGCCGACTGCGGGAGATGCCGCAACTGGCCATGGTTTCCGCGATCTCGATCTGGAAAAGCAGGTTCTAGAGCTCACTCGCACATTAGGAATTGGCGCGCAATTTGGTGGAAAGTACTTCTGCCACGATGTCCGTGTTGTGCGTTTGCCACGTCACGGTGCTTCACTTCCTATTGCGATTGCAGTCTCATGTTCGGCAGATCGTCAGGCAAAGGCGAAGATCACTAAAGATGGAATCTTCCTCGAGCAACTAGAGACCGATCCAGTTCACTTCATGCCAGAGACAACTGATTCTCATCTCGACGATAACGTGGTGAAGATCGATCTCAATCAGCCAATGGATTCAATTCGCGCAGAACTTTCCAAGTACCCGGTGAAGACTCGAGTTTCATTGACGGGAACAATCGTCGTTGCCCGCGACATCGCCCATGCCCGCATTAAGGCGATGTTGGATGAGGGCAAGCCAATGCCTGATTACATGCAGAACCATGCGGTCTATTACGCAGGTCCGGCAAAGACTCCAACCGGTTATGCATCTGGTTCATTCGGTCCAACAACTGCTGGACGTATGGATTCTTATGTTGATTACTTCCAGGCGCACGGTGGTTCACATGTGATGCTGGCAAAAGGAAATCGCTCTAAGGCTGTCACTGATGCCTGCCAGAAGCACGGTGGTTTCTATCTCGGATCGATCGGTGGGCCGGCAGCTCGTTTGGCTCAAGATTGCATCAAGAAGGTTGAAGTTCTCGACTTCGAAGATTTAGGAATGGAAGCGGTCTGGAAGATTGATGTGGTCGACTTCCCAGCATTTATCGTTGTTGACGATAAGGGAAATGATTTCTTCGCCGAGACTATGCGCCCGCTGACGATTGGCAAGAAGCCGCTTTAGAGTTTCTGCTTAGTAGTAGTGCGAACGCTTGAACTTCGCATACGCCTTACAAGGTGTGCTGTAGCGAATATCGATGTAGCGAAGGCCCCAACGAATCTGTGTCACAGGGTTGGTGCGCCAATCGCTGGAGATGATCTCCATCTTTGAGGCTGGGAGCGCCTGCGCGATTCCATGTGCACCTGAACGATAGTTATGAGCCTTGTAGTTCCAATGGCTCTCGCGAGTCCACAGTTTATTGAGGCAGGTGTACTGCTTATCGTCCCAGTTATATTCACTAGCCATGATGGTGCGGGCGATGTACTTGGCGCCGACAACGGTGCGAGCAAGTTCTACCTGGCGAGCAAGCTGTGCAACTCGAGCCATCTCAGAGATCGGGGCCATGACGCCCTGGTTGAGAGCGACATCGCGAGAGATCGTCAGGCTAGCCGACGGACCTTCCGGCAAGTTAAGGCGAGTAGTTGTTGGGAAGTCGAGACCGTTGGCAGTTGGCTGCGCGACGGTGAGAATCAGGGTTGCCGCAACGAGCGACCAGACACTGCGCTTGCGCGTTGTGACATCTTTAAGTGACATCTTTGTAACTCACCCCCTTCGCTCTAATCGTTCTCGATCGAGGATTGGCTCCTCGTAATGGGCTATAGAGTTGCAATCGAGAGGCCGAGTCGCAAATTTTCTTACGCGTGAGTCGGAAATTCTCAGAAAGTGTGAGCTTTGGGGATAAGTAAAAGTGCTGGTCAGATAGGGCAAAGTCCTAAATGTCCGATTTGTGACTGTGAGATTTAAGAGAGCTTCAAAATGGAGTTAATCAGCGCCAGGACCTTCCAGCATCTCGGTCACAAGGGCTGCGATTGGCGATCTCTCACTCCGGGTCAAGGTCACATGGGCAAAGAGCGGATGGCCTTTGAGCGTCTCAACGACAGCCACGACTCCATCATGTCGACCGACGCGCAAGTTATCTCGTTGGGCAACATCGTGAGTGAGGACGACTCGGGAGTTCTGACCAATTCTTGAGAGAACGGTGAGCAAGACTCCCCGCTCGAGCGACTGAGCTTCGTCCACAATGACAAATGAGTCATGGAGGGAGCGCCCGCGGATATGGGTCAAGGGAAGGACTTCGACCAATCCACGAGCGAGGATCTCGTCGATCACATCCTGACTGACCAAGGCGCCTAAAGTATCGAAGACTGCCTGAGCCCAAGGCGACATCTTCTCGCCTTCGCTTCCCGGTAGATACCCGAGTTCTTGACCCCCCACTGGATAGAGGGGACGGAAAATCACAACCTTTTTGTGGAGGCGCTTCTCCATTACCGCCTCAAGGCCAGCGCAGAGCGCGAGTGCTGACTTGCCCGTACCCGCTCTTCCGCCGAGCGAGATGATTCCAATGGATTCATCCAAAAGAAGATCGAGTGCGACTCGCTGTTCGGCAGATCTGCCGTGAAGTCCGAAAGCGGAGCGATCCCCTCGCACCAACTGCAATCTCTTATCAGAGGTCACGCGGGCAAGGGAGCTTCCTTTCTCAGAATGAAGGACAACTCCGGTGTGAACTGGAAGGGTATGAGCGGATTCGTGCTCGGCAAAATCAGATGAATAAAGCTCATCGATAGTTCCATGACCGACGGAAATCTCTTCGATTCCGGTCCATCCGCTGCTCGAGACTAACTCAGCGAGATACTCTTCCGCTTCAATACCGACTGATGAAGCCTTCACTCGCAAAGGCAGATCTTTACTTACGAGGACTACTTGCTTGCCCTCAGACATCAAATTCTTGGCTACGGTCAGAATGCGAACATCGTTATTCATATCTCGAAGGAAGCTGTTGGGAAGAGAGCTTGTATCTGAATGATTCAGCTCAACGGTCAGCATTCCGCCTTCATCATTGAGGCGAAGCGGTTTATCGAGCCGACCATGTTGAATACGGAGATCATCCAAGGTGCGAAGCGCCGCACGAGCAAAGTAACCAAGTTCAGGGTGATCGCGTTTTGCCTCTAATTCACCAATAACAACAATCGGAATTACTACCTCATGCTCCTCAAACTTTGTGAACGCTCCTGGATCTGCAAGGAGAACTGAAGTATCGAGGACATATGTAGTTGGCATCTAATAAAGATAGAACTGGGAAATACTTATTTAATTACGACACGCAACGAGAATCTATTTCGTAACCTGTTATTTACCCATTCGACGATGCCGGAGGCTGTAGTCGCGCAGGGCGCGAAGGAAGTCAACTCGTCGGAACTCTGGCCAGTAGGCCTCGCAGAAGTAGAACTCAGATAAGGCCGACTGCCAGAGCAAGAATCCGCCGAGGCGCTGCTCGCCCGAGGTGCGAATCAAGAGATCGGGGTCGGGCTGGCCGGCGGTGTAGAGATGGCGAGCGATTGAATCCATATCGAGATCGGCTGCCGCTTCCTCCAAGGTCCGCCCCGCCTTCACCTCTTCGCCGAGGAAGCCCTTAACTGCATCAACAATCTCGCGCCGGCCGCCATATCCAACGGCGACGTTGACCTGGAGCTTGGAATCGGCGCAACCAGATAGTGAAGCCAACTTCTTTGCCAATGGTTCTGGCAGAACATCGAGTGCGCCCACCGCTTTGATATTCCAGCGATTGCGGGCGGTGAGGTCATCGACGATTCCCCCGATGACTTCGATCAGGGTTTCAATCTCTTCTGGCGAGCGCTTGAAGTTATCGGTGGAGAGCATCCAGAGCGTGACGACCTCAACCTGAGTCTCTTCACACCAACTGAGGAGGTCGGCAATTTTCTGGGCGCCGCGCTTATGGCCGTATGGGTCGTTCGGGTCAGGGTTCTGCTTCGCCCAGCGACGGTTGCCGTCGAGAGTGACACCTACATGGCGCGGAGTCTTGGTGAAGTCGAGATCCTTAACAATCCGCCACTCATAGAAAGGGTAGAGCAGCGACTTAATCTGACTACGAATACTTCTGAACAATTTTCCGCTCGGCGATAAATGAGGCAAATGGGAGAGTTCCCGCGGCAACAAGTGCGGCAATGGTCAGCAGCGGCATCCGCTTCTGAACTGCTAGTTGCAGAACGGTGAGGATGTAGACGATATAGAAGTACCCGTGGGCGATGGGAATCACGACAAATGCGCTCTTACCATCAATCAGATCGAATACATGCTTGGCCAACATATAGACCACCAGCAGAAGAAGATTGACGCCGCAGATAATGGCCATGGCACGGAAGCGATTCATCGGAGATTTCATAGGTGTAACTCTAACTCGCTCGTTACAGCTCGTCACTGTCTTCGCGGCGCTTATAGAAAGGTGCCCAGAGAACGAGGATTGCCATCAGCCACCAGATTCCGACATAGGCAATGTGCTGCCAGTAGTAGCCCGGAATACCGCCCTTGGGAAGTTTCACTGATACGCGATCGCGAACGACTTCACCGCTACGACTCTTCTCTGAGGTCAGAGCGATATAGCCGTCATATAACTGGAATTCTGAGATTGAAGTCAGCAGGCTGCTATCGAGCCGCGAGAGTTCGGATGGCGAATTCGGTCCGCGATCTTCAAATTGGCTGGGATAGATATTGCCAGTGACAGTGACTTCAGTTGCCATCACAATCTCGGGAGATACAAGGCGATCTTTCCAGAGGCCTCGAACTACCAAGATTGCAGATGCGGTATCTACCTGCATAAGTGCTACATCCCAATCAGATATCGATCCGTCTGCGTTCTTCTGATTGGCAGCCTTAAAGTTTGCAACGTAGTAACCGCGCGCCTGCATTTTCTTGCCATATGCATCGACTGGCAAAGCACCTTCTGCGGAGGTGAGATCTGAAAGCGAATAGAGAGATTGATCTTGAGTAAGGGGTGCTTTAAGACTCGCCTTTAAATCCCGGGCGCGATCGAGCTGCCAAAGCCCAAGGCTTATAAATATTGCAGCCAAGGTAAGTACAGCGACTGCTTGAAGTAATCTCTTAATTTTGCCCGTCGTCTTCACGGTTCTGAAGTCGTGTGTATCGCTTGTAGAAACTGCGGAGCAAGAACGCCGTTGAAAGAACCAGCACAATCATCGTCAGCGAGCCAGCGACACCCATATCGACATCTTTATTCATGAGAAGATTCTCCCATGACGGATGCGAAGTTCCAAGATGAATTCGATTACAACGATCGATACGGCATTCGCAAGCAGCGTGCATGGCTTCCTTATGCGCTCTCATTTCTTATCATCGGTGGCGCGTGGACTATCTGGGCAGGTATTCACCATGCCGAGCCAAATGTCAGTGCAGATCTGATTGCATTTAATAATGAAGATCCTCGCAATACCGAGATTCGTTACATCGTTAGTCGTCGCGATCCATCTCGCGAAGCAACATGTATCGTCACCGCCCGCGATTTCGATAAGGTGATTGTCGGTCAGATATCTGATGTCGTTCCTGCTAGTTCTGGAGCAGTTGAGCGCATTGTGACCATTCCTTCTCGCGCTGATGCAGTCAATGCAGGCGTAACCTCCTGTCGCCTCAACTAGTTCTCGCGCCCCTTTTTCACTATTCTTTGCCGTTATGAGCCAACAGACCTGGTTAACTCAAGAAGCAGCAGATCGTCTCGCTGCTGAATTGGCGCACCTCGAAGGTGAAGGCCGTAAAGAGATCACCGCAAAGATCGAGGCAGCTCGCGCAGAGGGAGACCTCAAAGAAAATGGCGGCTATCACGCAGCGCGTGATGAGCAAGGCAAGATGGAAGCTCGCATCCGCCAGTTGAAGCAGATGCTTGAGAACGCACATATTGGAACACCGCCGGCAAGTGCGGATGGAAAAGTTGGCGCAGGAATGGTTGTAACCGCTCTGATTGCCGGAGATGAGACAAAGTTCCTTCTCGGTTCTCGCGAAATTGCATCTGGTGATATCGATGTTTATTCAGAGAAGTCACCACTAGGTGCTGCAGTTCTTGGTGCTGAAATCGGTTCGACAGTTTCTTACACCGCACCAAATGGTCGTGAGATTAAGGTCGAGATTAAAGCTGCCGAGTTCTTCGCTTAAAGCGCAGACTTCCCCATGGTTCAATCACAC
>JBEGTC010000042.1:0-7923 GCA_041179565.1 Actinomycetota bacterium | reverse complement strand
CGCTGCATTCGTTGGTTCGTTCTCAAGCACCCAACGGACCTTGGAAGCGGTAAATGAGGCCACTAATTGAGACCCGGTCTGCTGATGAATATTGGGGAATTTCTCATTAATGGCCGTTGCTTGCCCCGCAGAGCGAGTGTCATTCCATAACAACGCTGGGCGAATTACTTCGCCATTTGCATCGAGCAGAACCATTCCGTGTTGCTGGCCGCCGATTGAGATCGCATCAAGGCTATCGAGACCTCCAACCTCTTTAATGACGCGATGTAGTGCATCAAGCCAGTGTTGTGGATCGACCTCTGTGCCATCAGGGTGCGGATGTGAAGCTTGCGAAAGAAGTGTGCCGGTATCGCTATCGCGCACCACAATCTTCACTGATTGGGTTGAAGAATCTACCCCCGCAACTCTTGCCATTTTAGATAGAGACGCCCATCAAATGCTCCATCGCCAATTGATCCAAGACTTCGTAGTGATATGCGCGTTCGCCCGCGAGATCAACATCGAATGAATCAGCCGTAAGATCGCGCCAGGTTTCGCCAGCAGCAAGCGTCGGAATAGCCAGCTGATCAATATGAGAGTTCTTCATTGCTGCAATGACACGTGGATCGCTGCGGAAAGCTTTGGCGCGATCTCTGAGGATTAGATAGGTGCGCATATTTGATGTAGCTGATGCCCAGACGCCATCCATATTCTCTGTACGCACCGGCTTGTAATCGAAGTGGCGCGGACCTGTGTAGTTGTAGCTTTCAAGGAGATCGACTAAGAAGAAGGCGCTCTTAAGATCGCCATGGCCAAAGACGAAGTCCTGATCGTACTTAGGGCCTCGTTGGCCGTTGAGATCGATATGGAACAACTTCTTCTGCCAGAGCGCCTGCGCTATGCCATGAACAAAGTTGAGGTTTGCCATTTGTTCGTGACCGACCTCAGGGTTGAGACCGACCAGTTCTGGATGATCAAGCTGAGAGATAAATCCGAGCGCATGGCCGATCGTTGGCAAGAAGATATCGCCGCGAGGCTCATTTGGCTTTGGTTCGATGGCAAATTTAATGTCAAAACCTTGATCAATTACATATTGACCTAAGACGTTAAATGCCTCCTTGTAACGCTCGAGCACGACATATGCGTCCTTTGAGCTCTCTGACTCTGCTCCTTCACGCCCTCCCCAGCAGACATAAATCTGTGCGCCGAGATCAACCGCAAGTTCGATATTGCGCATCACCTTGCGAATCGCATAACGACGGATGTCTCGATCGTTACTTGTAAAAGCGCCATCTTTAAAAACTGGATGGCTAAAGAGATTGGTTGTCGCCATCGGAACTTTCATACCGGTCTCAGCCAACGCTTTCTTAAAGCGGTTGATATGTGATTGGCGCGCTGAGTCATCTGAGCCAAATGGAATTAAATCGTCATCGTGAAAAGTAACTCCATATGCGCCTCTAGCGGCGAGTTGATTAACTGTTTCAACTGGATCAAGCGTCGGACGCGTTGGATCGCCAAAGGGATCGCGGGCCTGCCATCCGACAGTCCAAAGACCAAAAGTGAATTTATCTTGTGGTGAAGGATTAAACATGGATGACCTCTCAGGGAGCGCGTTATGAGTGAGCTGCACTCTAACTGCAGGAACCGGAGATTTCTAGATGGTAAATAGAAAAATTAAGACGAAATCAGGAGAGATGCAATATGGTCTGGCACATCTTTCATCGCTCCGGCATAGAAGGAAATCTTTGAAGTATCGAGCACTTTCCATTGGAAATTCGACGCAAGCAGCACCTTCAGGAAAACCTTCGCTTCGATCTCTGCGACGTGATTGCCAAGGCAAGTGTGAGGACCAAAGCCAAAACTAAGGTGCGGAATACGCTCACGCTCTAGATTTACTTCATAGGGATTTTCAAAGACGCTCTCATCGAAGTTTCCAGAGATAAAGCTGACACTGACATATCTATCTGTCGGAAGTTCGCCGCCCTGGCTCTCTGGCGTAGTAGTTCGCGCCATAGCTGGCAGCGGAGTGAGGAAGCGGAGGAGCTCTTGAATCGCGTTATCTATCAACTCGGGCTGGCTCTTGAGTAACTCGTAATCTTCAGGTCGGCGACCTAGGTGCCAGATAATTCCCGTTAATAACTTAACTACTGTGTCACGTCCGCCAGCAAGTAAGACTCCTGCGATTCCTCGGAACTCAACTGGTGAGATGACTTTCCCCTCAATTTCAAGTCGTGCAATCTCCGACCAAATATCATCGGCTGGCTCGGTAATCGCTTCTTGATAGATTCGATCTAAATAACCGTGTAAAACATCACCGCTTCGCATTGGACCAGCAGCGGTCCAAACATCTGGCCCCCAAGAAACCCATTCAGCAACATCTTGTGGGCGTCGATACAGAACGCCGAGATTCGACATGACGAGCGGAAGGGCTAATTCACTCACCACATCCCCGCCGCCCTTTGCAAAGAATTGTGAAATCAATTCTTCAGAGATGCGTTGGAGTTCTGGGATATGTTTTTCGATGGTTGGTTTTACAAAATAAGGTGTGAGCGCAGTGCGATAGAGGTGGTGGCGCGGTGGATCAACTTCTAATGGAAGCTGGCGATAGTCGCGGACATCAGCATCACCTTGTAAGTCCGAGGAGTAGGTGGCGGTATCTCTCAGCGCCGTTCGAACCTCTTTATGCCCGGTAATTGTCTTCGTAATAGGGACTTTTACAACCGCCATGGAGTGAAGGTTAGTGGCCTAAGAAGGTTGGTCAAGAGAGTGAAGTGGGCCCAGACGGGCTCGAACCGTCGACCCACGGATTAAAAGTCCGTTGCTCTACCGACTGAGCTATAGGCCCCACCGTCTGCACGTATGCAAACGTGGGACATCTTATGCCATCTTTTCGCCCCTCAACTCCCCTACTTCCGGGCATCAGAAGTAGACTCAAAACATGGCTATCGATACTGCAAATCCCTTTCTGAAGCGCTCAACCCTCGAATACGAACTGCCCCCTTTCGCGCAGATCCGAGAAGAGCATTACCTCCCCGCCTTTTATGCCGGGTGTGAAGCGCAACTCAAAGAGGTTGCGGAGATAACCGCTACCGGCGAAGTCACATTCGAGAACACCATCGTGGCGCTCGAGAAGAGTGGGCAGATTTTGATGCGCATGCTCTTGGTTTTCTATAACAAGTCTTCAAGCGATACCAATGATGCACTCGATGCGATCGAAGAAGAGATTGCGCCAAAACTAGCTGCGCACTCTGATGCAATTAAATTGAACCCTGCGCTTTGGGGCAGAATCAAAGAGCTCTACGAGAAGCGCGAGTCACTTGGTCTTAACACTGAGGATGCTTGGCTGCTCGAGCGTTATTACTTTGACTTCATCCATGCCGGTGCTCACTTAACTGAGAGCCAACGTGAAGAGTTGATGGTTCTCAACGAGCAGTTATCTAAGCTGGAGACACAATTTTCTAAGAACGTTCTTGCCGATACCAATGAACTTGCCGTCATCGTCGAAGACGTTAGCGAACTCGACGGTCTATCAGATAATGAAATTGCCGCCTGTGCAGCGGCAGCCGCTGATCGCGGATTGCAAGGCAAGTACCTGATTTCTGCAGTTAATTTCAGCGGCAATCCATTGTTGGCTTCACTTAAGAATCGCGAACTGCGTCGCCGAATCATGGAAGCATCGCTTCAGAAGGCTAACCGCGATAATGCCAATGACAATAAGAAGATTCTGGTTGAGATGGCAACACTTCGCGCAAAGCGAGCAAAGCTCTTCGGTGTAAATACCCATGCCGAATACGTACTGCAGCAGCAGACGGCAAAGCATCCAGATAACGTCCATGCCATGTTGCGCCAGATTGCTCCGGCGGCTGTTCGTAACGCCAAGGCAGAGGGTGCAGATATTCAGCGAGCAATTGGCGAAGAATTCACTCTCGAACCATGGGATTGGGATTTCTACACCGAGCAAGTTCGCCTCGAGAAGTACAACCTCGATACTTCAAAGATGCGGCCTTACTTTGAACTTGAACGAGTTCTTCGCGATGGTGTCTTTTTTGCCGCACAGAAGCTCTTCGGAATCACCTTTAAGGAGCGCCCTGATCTAGTTACCTATCATCCTGAGGCTCGCGCATTTGAGGTCTTTAATGAGGATGGTTCAAAGCTCGGGCTCTTTATCGGCGACTTCTTTACCCGCGATTCAAAGCGTGGTGGCGCCTGGATGAATAATTTGGTTGATCAGAATTTCCTCTTCGGCCAATTGCCAGTTGTTGTCAATAACCTCAACGTGCCAAAGCCGCCAGCAGGGCAGCCTGCGTTGCTCACTTTCGATGAGACCACAACTTTGTTCCACGAGTTCGGCCATGCGCTCCATGGTTTGCTCTCTCAAGTGAAGTACCCACGCGTTTCAGGTACAAGCGTTCAACGCGACTTCGTCGAATTTCCATCACAGGTAAATGAGATGTGGATTCTCTGGCCAGAGGTTGTTGCAAACTATGCTCGCCATCACGAAACTGGTGAAGCGTTGCCGCAAGAGTGGATCGATAATCTCAAAGCTGCTTCAACATTTAACGAAGGCCACGCAACTACAAGCTATCTTGCTGCAGCTGTCCTAGATCTTGCTCTCCACTCAATCACTGATGGTTCAGATATTGGTGATGTAATCGAATTCGAAAAGAAGGCAATCGCTGATTACGGCCTTGATTACACCCCAGTGCCAACTCGTTATCGCTCAACATACTTCAGCCATATCTTCGCTGGTGGCTACTCTGCGGGTTACTACGGCTATATCTGGTCAGAGGTTCTTGATGCAGATACTGTAGATTGGTTTAAAGCCAATGGCGGCCTCACTCGCGAAAATGGCGAGCGATTCCGTCGTGAGCTCTTAAGCCGAGGCGGTTCAATAGATTCGATGCAGATGTTTAGAAACTTCCGCGGTCAGGATGCGACTATCGAACCTCTCCTTAAGCGCAGAGGACTCAACTAGTTCTAGTTAGATCTTAAGTACAAACTAGAAAGTTGATGCATCGATCACAAAGCGATACTTCACATCGCTAGCGATTGTGCGTTGATAAGCGGTATTGATGTAGTCGGCCTTAATGACCTCTACATCGCTGAGAATCTTCTTCTCGCCGCAGAAATCAAGCATCTCTTGCATCTCTGGGATTCCGCCAATCATGGATCCTGCCATTGAGCGACGCGCTCCCAAGAGCACTCCCGCATGAACGGCATATGGCTTGCCTGGCAGACCGATGACAACCAACGTGCCATCTTGCTTGAGCAGGTTGAGGTACTGATTAATATCGAGCTCGGCGCTAACGGTATTGAGAATCAAATCAAAGCTCTTTGCGATCGCCTTGAAGTTCTCTGGGTCTTTCGTTGATACGAAGTGGTGAGCGCCCATAGCTTTCGCATCTGCCTCTTTCGCTGGTGAGTGCGAAAGTACAGTGACCTCAGCGCCCATAGCGACGGCAAACTTCACACCCATATGTCCCAAACCACCAAGGCCCATCACCGCGACTTTGGTGCCCTTTGTGACGCCCCAATGCTTAATTGGTGACCAGAGAGTTACGCCAGCACAGAGAAGTGGCGCTACTCCATCGAGTGGCAGATTCTCTGGGATTCGAACTGCATAATCTTCGTTGATGACGAAACGGTTGCTATATCCACCCATAGTTACAGTCTTACCGTCGCGCTCGTATCCGTTATAGGTACCGGTCATGCCCTCTTGGCAGTACTGCTGAAGACCCTTTAAGCATTGATCACACTTACGGCAGGAATCAACAAAGACTCCAACACCGATATGGTCGCCAACTTTAAACTTGGTAACTGCAGAACCTACAGATTTAACAACACCAGCGATCTCGTGGCCTGGAACCATTGGAAATATCGCCGGTCCCCACTCTTCCTTAGCTTGGTGAATATCCGAGTGACAGATACCGGCGAACTTAATATCTAATTCGACATCATGCGTACCCACGTCGCGACGATCAAACTCGAATGGAACAAGATCTGCACCAGCTGCTAGAGCTGCATAACCTTTTGTATTCATGTCGCCATCGTAAGCGATATCAAGCGGTATTGGCGATTGAAGAGTTCAACTTAACTGCGCGGGCTGGTTCGAGAGGTAATCGCAACTTTTAACGAGTTCGTATTCCAGAAACTCAACGCTCCAGCTGCCACAATTCGCGCCGTCAATCGCACCGATAAATGAGTTGTTGGCCGCCAAGAGCAAGAAGCCACGCCATTTACTGTGCCCTTGGAGATACAGCCAGAGATACGTTTTCCATTGGCGTAGAAAGTTACCTTGCCAGCGACTGAAGAGGTCGCAGTAATGGTGCTTGAGGTCCTAAACGGTGCAAAGGATTGCCCCGAAGACATCGCTAAGGCGAGTGTGTTTCCAGTAGCTGATGCGATCGCAAAACTGCGGATTGGTCTTACAGCAAGTGGTTCATATTTGGTTTCGAGTTGGCTCACAGATGGAGCTGCCGTGCTCACAAAATATGCGCTGCTCAAATTTCTTGATGTCGATGTCCAATATTTAGGTGTCATAGCTGACATGCCATCAACGCTTGCTCGCTTAGCAGCTAAGAGTTTCATCTCGTCTAGTGAAGGTACATACCAATCACTTTTTCCATTGACCGTCGCGGTATCAACAATTTGTGCGATTCCTCCTACTGACGATGCAATCATGGCATTTGTGTTGCTCTGTCCAGATCCGACCGCGCTAGAGGTCGTAAGGTTGCTCCAGCTATTGTCATCGACATAGTTTGCTTGGCGATCTGAAGCGTAATAGTAGGCAATTGGTCGCATATTGTGATTCGCGTTTGTGCCATACGAGACGCTCACATCTCCCGAATATAGATTTACAACATATGGATTGCCAGAAATTGAGTCAAGTTCCTCAGTCCAATAATCTGTAAAAATCGCAAGGGATGGACCTAGTGAGGCGAAGAGTCCATTCCAGGATAACGCGGAGAGATATTGATAATCCGCCACATTTCCGTAGAACCAACGCCCGACTTCATTTGTATTCGCCTTAGGATATGGAGTGTTTAAATTAAACGCTGTCGCAGAATACAAGAGCCAGACATCGAAATATTCCATGCTCGCAGGTGCCAACTCTCTGTAGTAACCGTTTGTTACAGAGTAGATAAGCCCGCCGCCATATCCGGTGTCGCCGATATTACATAGGCCGCCTTCAGCACAGGTAGGTTGCCAATATCGTGGAGCTGCTTCATAAGCTGTTGATGTATTGGTATCTACATGAAAAATATAGCCGCCAGCTGGACCTTCATCGCCAATTGCACATTGGCCACCTTCAATACAGATCTGAGTTGTGTAAGTGATCTTTATTAGCCCTGACCCGCCATTGCCACCAAATCGTGCGGTACCTCCGTAACCTGCACCACCACCGCCACCACCTGTATTTGCTTGGCCGTTACTGCCATTACCTGTAATGCCACCATTTCCGCCGCCACCTAAACCGCCAGTACCGGCAGAATATGAACCTCCATAATTCGTGACACCGCCACCACCGCCACCGCCATAGAAACTTGTTGAACCAGCGAAGGTAATGTCGATTCCGTCACCACCGATACCGCCCTGAGCATCTCCACGTACATTTCCACCTGAGTAAGCAGCGCCGCCGCCACCCGCGCCAGCCTTTACCGCACCTGTAACTCCCGTGCCGCCACCACGATTATGAGCGAAGATGGTGACTTTATTTGCTGGTGTAAATGACGACGCTAATGGTTGATTTGTTGGGTTAAGCCAAAAGACCGTGCGCGCGCTATCTTCAGAGCCACCACCTTGATTGGCTCCTACTTTTCCGTTCGCATCATTTCGTTGACCGTATGCCCCATTGAGGTAGCCGGCGCCTCCGCCACCACCGAAGGCGGTGAAATTTCCAATCGAAGTAGTGCCGCCATTTTCACCATGCACTGGTGAATTTGT
>JBEGTC010000041.1:0-8025 GCA_041179565.1 Actinomycetota bacterium | reverse complement strand
CGGGGACACTCGTCCGGGTGGCGGAATTGGCAGACGCGCTAGCTTGAGGTGCTAGTTCTCGCAAGGGATTAGGGGTTCAAGTCCCCTTTCGGACACAGAAATGAGTTGAGGCATGAAGCTATCTCAGGCGTGGTCGCTAATTCGTACCGTTCCCGATTTTCCAGCGCCTGGTATTCGCTTCCTCGATATCACTCCGCTCCTCCGCGATGGACAAGCGCTCAGATATGTGGCGGCTCAAATGGCCGATGCCAGATCTCCATATTCACATGTAGTCGGAGTAGAAGCGCGCGGTTTTATTCTAGGCGCGGCGATGGCGATCGAACGGGGCGTTGGCTTCGTTCCGCTCCGTAAGGCGGGAAAACTCCCCTACCAAACTATCCAGAGGAGTTACGGCCTTGAATATGGCGATGATGTTATGGAGGCCCATATCGATGCACTTACCGCCGATGACAGCGTCATTATCGTAGACGATGTTCTGGCAACTGGCGGAACGCTAATTGCAGCTATTGAATTGATTCGGCAGTTAGGCGCAAAGATCTCAGAGGTAGTTGTCCTGGTTGAAATTACTGAACTAGGTGGAAGAGCAAAGATTGCCGCGCTCTATCCTGAGATCGAGATTCGAACACTTTTTAGCGCGTAATTCGCGTAGAAGATGACAAGATAACGCCATGGCCGAACTCATTTATTACTGCGGAACAATGGATAGCGGAAAATCAACGCTCGCCCTTCAGACCGCACACAACCATCAGAGCCGAGGTCGTGGTGGAGTTATCTTTACCAATCAAGATCGGGCGGGCTCTGGAGTGATCTCCTCTCGACTTGGCTTGCAGAGCGCAGCAATTGAAGTTACCCCTGGTTTCGACATCCATCGCTACGTTGTAGATAAATTGTCGCTTGGCGATCGAATTGATTACATCATCTGTGATGAAGCGCAGTTCTATCAACCTGAACAGATCGACCAGTTGGCAAAGATTGTTGATGGCTTAGGTATCGATGTATATGCATTTGGTATTCTCGCCGATTTTCGCACCAAATTATTTCCTGGATCCGCTCGTCTCGTTGAACTTGCCGACCGAGTGAATACGCTCCAAGTCGAAGCTCTTTGCTGGTGTGGCGCCCGAGCAACACATAATGCGAGAACAATTAATGGGGTAATGGTTACCGAAGGCGAGCAGGTTGTAGTTGGCGATGTTTCAAAGAGCGATGAAGTTGCATATGAAGTTCTCTGTCGTCGCCACCATATGCGCCAAGTGACTGCGCGCGCCTCTCGAGCTGGACATATCTCAACTGATCCACTTCCCTTTACAGAGTAGCTAACTTCATTAAAGAGCGTGAGCTATGGTGGCGATAATCGGTGCCAGAAAAAGTGCTGGGAGAAGATTGCCTACCGCGATCTTCTTGATGTCGAGTAAGCGAAGACCGATTCCGATAAGCATCAAGCCGCCACAGATCGTCATCGCATCTATCTGATACGGCTCAAGGACATTTCCAGCGATGAGACCGATGATCGTCCAGCCACCTTGATATATGCCGAGCGGAATGATCGAGGCAGCTACTCCCCACCCCAAAGTGGAGGCGAACGCCATGGCGGCGAAAAAGTCGAGCGATGATTTGAGAAGAAGTTGATCGATACCTCGGGACATGCCATCGCTAATGGAGCCAAGAATGGCCAATGGACCAATGAGGAAGAGAAGGGATGCGCTCACAAATCCCTCCACAAAGGGGCTCTCCTCTGAAGCGCGAAACTTTCTGCGAAGATTTTCGCCAAATGAATCGAGTCGAGTCTCCAGCGAAAGCGCATTTCCGATCAGACCACCGAGCAACATCGTAAGCAGTATCGCCAACAACGGGGCGCCTTGCGGGAGAGAGTCATTGAAACTCTTCGACCAGAGCGGGATCAGAGCGCTGACTGCGCCCAATAGTGTAATGAGACCTAGAACATCCGTGATCAACCGTTGCGCCGGCGCCTTAAGACGCGCACCGGCAGCGATTCCGATGGTGGCACCTACGATAATTGCACCGAGATTGATTGCAGTTCCGAGGCCGATAAACATTGCCCCACTATAGACTTCGAGGGTGAACTTTTCAGCGATTAAAGTATTTCTTGCTCCACATAAAACGATTCCACACACTCCGTGGCGTGCAGAACATCGCTGGCAACTCTCATTTAGTCGAGTAGCCGTTCTCTGGTTTGGCTTGGCGATATTTGGTCTTGGCGACGCACTATTAATTCAAGGCGATATTGGTAATGCGCCATGGACCGTCTTTGCACAAGGGCTCTCGTTGAAGACTGACCTGCCGATCGGCGTCACTACCTTAATGATCTCGATCGCTGTTCTCTTGATCTGGATTCCACTGAAAGAACGTCCCGGTTTTGGAACGCTCTCTAATATCCTTCTTATTGCTAGCTTTATTGAGGTTGGAATCCATATCTTCCCTAAAGCTCACAACTTTGCCATTGGCACTGGATACTCACTGCTGGGAATCGCCTTGGTGGGAGTCGGTTCGGCTCTCTACATCACCTGCGGTTTAGGGCCCGGGCCTCGAGATGGGGCTATGACTGGTATCCATCAGGCGACCGGGGTGCGAGTGGGTCGGGTTCGGTTGGGTATCGAGGTCACCGTTCTCATCGTTGGCGCCCTCTTAGGCGGGCGAGTAGGCCTCGGAACGCTCCTCTTTGCCGCGCTGATCGGCAATTCGATGGCGATTTCCCTGGGTGTTCTGGCGCGCCTGACTACTCGGTAACTCCCCCACCTTTTAAACTGGCGCCTTCCCTCGGTCTGTGAGCCGTCATTTCACACGGGGTCGCAAACACCCCCGTTAACAAAATCAGGAAGGTCCGTAATGCTAGATAGCTTCTTTAAAATCTCTGAACGTGGCTCCACGGTAGGTCGTGAAGTTCGTGGCGGTCTCGTCACATTCTTCACCATGGCCTATATCGTGGTTCTCAATCCACTCATCATCGGTTACACACCGGATAAGTACGGCAACTTTATTGGCGGTACAAAAGAGCCTCAGATCGCTCTTATCGCCGCTGCAACTGCGCTCGTCGCAGGCGTTCTCACCATCCTTATGGGTGTGGTTGGACGTTACCCATTGGCTCTGGCTACCGGCCTCGGTCTCAATACCTTCGTTGCCGTTGTCATCGCAAAGCAGATGTCTTGGGCCGATGCCATGGGACTTATCGTCCTCGAAGGTTTGATCATCACCGTACTTGTCCTCACCGGTTTCCGCACCGCAGTCTTTAAGGCAGTTCCTAGCCAACTTAAGATTGCTATCTCAGTAGGTATCGGACTCTTTATCGCCCTCATCGGCCTCGTCGATGCCGGCTTCGTCCGTAAGACTCCAGGCACTGGTCCAGTTCCAGTAACGCTCGGTTACGACGGACAGCTCGTCGGTTGGCCGGTCATTATCTTCGCGCTCGGTCTCTTCTTGATGATCGCGCTTATGGTGAAGAAGACCAAGGGCGCCCTCCTTATTGGTATCGCGGTCGCAACTGTCGCTGCAGTTATCGCAGAGAAGGCATTTAAGATCGGTCCTAACTTCATCCCTGGTGGAAATGCCGATGGTTCTAACTTCGTCAATCCAAAGGGTTGGGGTCTCAATGTACCAGCGCTTCCAGATACCGTAGTTGCTACTCCAGATTTCAGCCTCTTGGGTCAGTTCAGCCTTTTTGGCGGATTCTCTGAGATCAGCATCATCGCAGCATCACTTCTGGTCTTTACCCTTTTACTCTCAGACTTCTTCGACACCGTTGGAACTGTCACAGCTATTGGACACGAGGGTGGTCTCATCGATAAGGATGGAAACATTCCTTACAACGAGCAGATTCTCCTCGTCGACTCAATCGCAGCAGTTGCTGGTGGAGCAGCAAGCATCTCTTCAAATACCAGCTACATCGAATCAGCTTCTGGTGTTGGTGAAGGTGCTCGCACAGGGCTTGCATCGGTAGTTACTGGTGTCTGCTTCCTCCTCACCACACTCCTCGCGCCGCTGGTAGCGATGATTCCTTACGAGGCTGCCACTCCGGCGCTTATCGTTGTTGGTTTCTTGATGATGACTCAGATCAGCGGTATCGATTGGGCTGATTATGGAATCGCGATTCCAGCGTTCCTCACCATCATCTTGATGCCATTTACATACAACATCACCGTTGGTATCGGAGCAGGCTTTATTACTCACGTAGTAATCCGCGCTATCCAAGGACGACGCAAGGAGATTCACCCACTACTTCTCTTGGTAGCTGGTCTCTTTGTTGTGTACTTCCTGCAGTCACCAATTGATACCTGGGTCGGTTAATCTCACCTAGAAAAAGCTGAAGAACAAAGGCCCCGTCAAACTCTGACGGGGCCTTTGTTCTGCCCAAAACTAAGAGAGCTGCCAATCGATAGCTACCTCGCCCCGATCGAGAAGAATCTGATTAACCTGAGAGAATGGCTTAGAACCGAAGAATCCTCGGCGAGCCGAGAGCGGACTCGGATGGGCCGATTGAATAGAGTCAGCGAAGAGTGGTGCGAGTTCTTGCGCATGACGTCCCCAGAGAAGGGCAATAACTCTGTCGCCACCGAGTGCTCGAGCGATATCAAAGGTCAGTTCTCTCCATCCCTCTTGGCTATGCGCGTTTCGCTCACCAGCGATCGTGGTGAGAGTTCGATTAAGAAGTAAGACGCCCTGACCGAACCAGGGAGTGAGATCAGGTGTCGTAGGTGTAGGAAGACTTAAGTCAGAGGCGTACTCTTTAAAGATATTTCTCAGACTCGCAGGAATTGGGGAGTGAGCATGGGCAGAGAATGCCAACCCATCTGCGACCCCGAGAGCTGGATATGGATCTTGACCCACAATGACAACCCGAACCCTCTCTCTGGGAAGAGAGAACGCTCTAAAGATTTGCTCACGTGGTTGCGCAATCTCTACACCTGATAGTGAGGTGAGTATCTGATCAATGAGAGTGATATGAGGTTCGAATAACGATGACCAAGATGAATCAACCTCGCTTAGTTGGAAAAGTTCCATCTAAGCTCTAGCAAAGAATCGATCACCCTCAACGGTTACAGTGATCGGAATTCCGAAGATCGCGGAGATATGTTGAGAGGTAATCACCTCAGATACTGGACCCGAGACAGCTATCTGACCATCTCGCAAGATGAGGGCATGAGTTGTTCCGGCGGGAATCTCTTCAATATGGTGGGTCACAATGATCGAAGCTGGTGCCTGTGGATCGGCAGCAAAGTGCGAGAAACGCTTGAGCAGATCTTCGCGGCCACCGAGATCAAGTCCAGAGGCCGGTTCATCTAAAAGCAAGAGCTCTGGGTCGGCCATAAGCGCGCGCGAAATCTGAACTCGCTTCTTCTCGCCTTCACTCAGAGTGCCATAGCGGCGCTCGGCGAGATCACGTACGCCGAAGGTGGTGAGAAGTGCGACTGCTCGGGATTCGTCCCAGAGGTCATAGGCCTCGTTCCAACGACCGAGAATTGCATATGCAGCAGTAAGTACAACATCTCGAACGCTCTCGTCATACGGAATATCTTCAGAGATAAGCGCCCCACAAAGGCCGATTCGAGTACGGAGCTCGGATAGATCTACCTTTCCCATCTCTCGATCTAGGAGCCGGACCGACCCTTGAGTTGGGAAGATTCGAGTTGCTAAGACTTGGAGGAGCGTCGATTTGCCTGCGCCATTGGGACCGAGAACGACCCATCGCTCGCCAGGTCGGATCGCAAAGGTGAGTGGGCCAAGAATTAAGCGGTCGCCGCGGCGCACCGAGATATCTCGTAGCTCTAATACATACTCACCGGCCATAGGGAGCAAGATATATCTTCTCAGGTCAAATGCGGGGCTAGAAATGCAGATATCACTTTGTTATTCATACTAATCTAGCCCTATGAGCGAAGAGAAGAGCCAATTTACCGGGTTGATTCTCCTCTCCGGAGTCGATACTCCAGGTATTACCCAAGCGCTCTTTGAAACTCTCTCCCCCTTCGCAGTCACTGTCTTGGATATAGAACAAGTTGTTGCCCGCGATCGAGTCATTCTGACAGTTCTAATCGCGCTCAATCCAGATCATATGGAGGCGATTGAAGAGGATCTCAACCTCTGCGCAGAGCGACTTAAAGTTGATATCGCCACCTCTTTCCAGAGCCAGGCCGGATCAACAATTGCAGCTAAGACTGGGTTGATGCACGTGGTTGCGCTCGGCAACCCTTTGGCGCCCTCCGCGATAGCGGCAATCACCGCTGAGATAGCCGAGCATGGTGGAAATATCGAACGAATTCACCGGACCGCAAGCTATCCAATTACAGCTATTGAATTCGTTGTCTCAGGCGTTGATCAATTCTGCATACGTCCAACTCTTGCCCATGTAGCCAATACTCATTCGGTTGATGTAGCGGTCTCCCCCGGTGGTCTCATGCGCTGGGCAAAGAAGTTAGTCGTTATGGATGTCGATTCGACGCTCATTCAACAAGAGGTAATCGAACTTCTCGGCGCAAAGGCTGGTCGGGAGGGAGAGATTCGCGAAATAACTGAGCGAGCGATGAAGGGTGAGCTTGATTTTGAGGCGAGCTTACGGGCCCGCGTAAAGCTCCTAGCGGGATTACCTGAATCAGTATTGGCTGACGTTCGTAGCGAGATTGCCCTGACCCCTGGAGCTCGAACGTTGGTCTCAACGCTAAAGAAGTTGGGCCATAGCGTTGCCGTAGTCTCTGGTGGATTCACCGCAGTTATCGAACCGCTCTTACGCGAGTTAGAGATAACCCATTATCGGGCCAACACTCTTGAGGTAAAAGATGGTCTCCTCACCGGAGAAGTTCTCGGCGAGATTATCGATAGAGCGGCAAAGGCAACTGCGCTCCGTGATTTCGCTGCGATAGAAGGGGTAACTCTTGAGCAAACTATCGCAATCGGTGACGGCGCAAATGATCTCGATATGATTGCAGCCGCTGGATTGGGAATCGCTTTCAATGCAAAACCTGCGGTGAAGGCTGCAGCTGACAGCTCTCTGACAGCTCCGTATCTAGACTCTGTCCTCTACCTATTGGGAATCACTCGCGAAGAGGTTGAGGAAGCGGGAGCCAACCGTAAGTAGCTGTTAGAGGCGACAGGCGTGGATATCGGTAACGAGAATGCCGCGCGCACCTAGCGCCCAGAGTTCATCCATTAACCGATTAGTCTCAGTCCGAAGCACCATAGCTCGGACCGCAACCCAATCTTCGCGCTGTAGCGGTGAGATTGTTGGTGACTCTAGCCCTGGCGTAATTGCACACGCCTCTTCGATTGAACTCTTCGGAACATCGTAATCGAGGAGAACATATTGGCGAGCGGTCACTACGCCCTGCAATCTGCGGATGAGAATATCGAGACCTTGTGGAAGATCGCTGCCAGGTCGTTTAATCAGGATAGCTTCCGAAGTGAGGATGGGATCACCAAATGTCTCAAGGCCCGCCTGGCGAAGGGTGTTTCCTGTGCTGACAACATCTGCAATGAGATCTGCGACGCCGAGTCGTACCGAGCTCTCAACTGCGCCATCGAGACGGACGACTGGCGCTGAGATTGAACGGGCTGAGAGGTAGCTCTCGACTAGACCAGGATAGGCAGTTGCAACGCGCTTTCCAGATATCTTCTCGAGCGAAAGGCCCGAGCCGACCGGTCCAGCAAATCTAAAAGTTGAACCACCAAAATCTAGCGGTAGAACCTCCTCGGCAGTTGCGCCGGAATCGATGAGGAGATCACGCCCAGTTATTCCAGCTTCCAGTTCTCCTGAACCTACGTAGATGGCAATATCGCGGGGACGTAGGTAGTAGAACTCAACTCCATTTCCCGAATCTGTTAGAACTAGATCGCGAGAATCGGTACGTTGGCGATATCCAGCTTCCTTTAAAATCTCAATGGATGATTCAGCAAGCGAGCCCTTATTTGGTACAGCAATGCGCAACATGGAGTACTCAGTTTCTATAGGTAACGGTAGATATCTTCAGGTTTAAGACCTCGTGCCAACATCAGCGTCTGTAGGTGGTAGATGAGCTGACT
>JBEGTC010000040.1:0-8248 GCA_041179565.1 Actinomycetota bacterium | reverse complement strand
CTACGCTGAGGTCTATGCTCAGGATGACAATCGCGATAAGTTCATCAACGATTTCGTAGCAGCTTGGGTAAAGGTAATGAACGCAGATCGTTTCGATCTTATATAAGAGTGCGTAGATGAGAAGCGCCCTCGCCGATTCGGTGAGGGCGCTTCTCTATATCTCTCTAATTCTGCGCTAACTCTCTGATCATGCCCGTCACTGCGGCCTCCACCATGGCGAGCACCTCCTGATATGCCTCAATCTCGTTACCCCAAGGGTCTGGCACCTCAACCGAGCTGGCAGCCGGGTCGAAGCAGCGAAGGAGGGCCACCTTCGCTCGATCCTCATCGTGGCGGGCCAAGGCGAGGATATTGGCCTGGTTGCTCAGATCCATAGCCAGAATGAGGTCCAGTTGGTCGAAGTGGCTCGCTTTAAATTGGCGGGCTGAGTGGGTGTGTGTATATCCCGCAGACTTCCAGGTTCGCTCAGAGAGTTGATGCGCACCCTCTCCTACATGCCATGCCGAAGTGCCGCTACTTGTTACCTCAATCCGCGGTTTCACAATCTCGCTAGCGCGATTTGCCAGTACCGCTGCCGCCATCGGAGATCGGCAGATGTTTCCTAGACAGACCATTTCGACGCGAATGAGATCGCGGCCACGAAGAGTTTGTAGGTATGAATTCACTCGACAATACTAAGTCCATGTCTGCCGGTTATATCTATCCCCCACCATCGGATGGAAAACCATTTCGCCTCAACATGGGGTTGCGCGCGCTCAGCGAAGATCTCTGGCTAGAAGGCGGCGATGATCTCCAACGGCAAATTATCGAACGAGTAGAGCTGGCAGAGAATCAACGTGAGGTCGTCTATCAAGAGCTGCCAGGTTATGAGAGCGCAGTAACTGAGTTGGCGGAAAGAGTCGCCCAGAATCTGAAAGCTTTCCATGGGGATACCTATCGTGTCAGTTCAGATTCGATTACATACCTACCGACAGATACAACTATCTCGCTTAATGGCCCAGACCTTCTACTCAATTTGGCAAAGATAATTGCTGAAGATCTCGTTGTTCTATCTCGTGAAGATAACGAGTGGAAGATAGTCGCTGGTGCAGTGCTCTTTCCATCTCGATGGAAGTTATCGGAGAAGATTGGCAAAGGAATGGATGCGGTTCATACGCCAGTGCCTGGCTTTGCCGAAGCCTTAGCTCCTTACATGACTGCCACCTTCGATAAGATCAGCGTAGGTCGCCCGGTATGGCGCAAGAACTGGTCGCTCCATAGCACCGAAGATTTACACCAACCCACCTCAATCCATGAACCAGCCGAACCGGCAAATTATTGGTGGCGAACCGAGCGCCAGACACTCACCCGAGCAGCTAATGGCGATTTCTTATACTTCACCATCCGCAATCGAGCTGAGCCGCTTGCATGGATTAAAGAGAGTACCGAGTCAGCACAGCTATTTGCTGAGACGCTAGCGAGCTTTACCCCAGAGACCGTTGAATATAAAGGTCTCACACAGGATCATCAGAAGATAATCGACTACCTGCGCAATTAACCGAGCAAGCTCTTCATCTGCTTGTAGATCAAATTAGCCGCAAATACTGGATTGAGTCTTGATAGACGATCCATCATCGTTGCATCTTTACCAATTGTGATTCGTGGTTTGTTTTTTTCAATTGCATCAACCATCTTCACCGCAGCTACCTTCGCCGAGGTCTGCTTAAATGCGGCCGCATCTGCGCTAACTTCTGGCATCGCAATCCCTGAGTTGGTGGTGATATTTGTTGCAATCGCACCCGGGAAGACGATTGTTACTCCAACTTTGGTCTCTCTTAACTCCGAGCGAAGCCCTTCGGTCATCAACTTCACAGCTGCCTTTGATGCGCCGTAAATACTCTGACCTGGAACTGGCGCATATGCGCCCATAGAAGAGACGTTGAGAATATGTGCTTCAGGTCGGATCAAGAGCCCTGGGAGAAAGGCCTTAATCAAAGTAAGTGGGCCATAGAAATTTACATCCATGACTTTCTCGGCAGCCTCCATAGAGAGTTCATTTACTTGAACAAAGGGCTGAATGATTCCGGCATTGTTGATCAAGCAATCAATCGGACCAACCTGAGCGGGTAGCGCTGCAACCGCAGCTCGATCGCGAACATCGAGGTTAACTGCGCTCACGCCGGTTCCACCTAGTTCTGCAGTCTCAGCCACGCTCTCAGCGTGCATATCTACAGCGATGACTCTCGCTCCTCGGCGAAGAAGTTCGAAGGTTAGCTCGCGCCCCATGCCACTTCCTGCGCCGGTAACCAGTACGACCTTGTCCTTGAGTTTCATATTTGCATTCTATGCTTACTGCATGGGAATTAATAAGAGTGAACGTCCTGGCTCAGCGCTCGTAGTAATCGATGTGCAGGTCGGTGTCGTTGCTGAGGCTTACGCACGTGACGAGAAGATTGCCAACATGGTCACAGCGGTTGCGAAGGCGCGAGCTGCTTCAATTCCAGTTATCTGGGTCCGCCACTCTGAGGAAGAGCTCCCCATCGGCTCACCACAGTGGGAGATAGTCCCTGAGCTCGTTCCTGCCGCTGGCGAAGAGATCATCGAGAAGACTTTCCGCAGTACCTTTGTTGAGACCAACTTTGAAGAGGTCTTGAGCAAGTTAAAGATCGGCCATCTCTACATCTGTGGCGCTGAGACCAATAATTGCGTGCGACATACCTCAATGGCGGCGCTCGAATTTGGCTATGACATTACGTTGATTGAAGATGCCCATACGACGACCGGTTTTGAATGGAATGGCTACGCCGTTGATGCTGCTCGAACGATCGATGAGCAGAATATAAATTTCATGGGTTATCAACTTCCCGGACGAAGCGCGCAGACCAAGAAGGTTGCAGACTTATTTAATTAACGGTGGTGGCCGCGCTCGTTAAATGATCGGAGCGCGCGCAAGCCATCAGATGGCCAGATCGAGATAGTTGAGATCGAACATGGCGTTGCATCCATATGGAAGACACCATCATTTGGGCCACCGATTGCTAGATTGACCGCGGATTTGATAACGCCATTATGAGTAACTACGACTACCTTTTGGCCCGGATACTTTGCAACTAATTTGTCTAGCGCGGCATCGATACGAACTCGCGCCTCATCGTAAGACTCCCCGCCACCTGGACGGTATGACGATGAGTTGAGCCACGCCTGATATTCATCTGGGCTCTCCGCCTTTACCTCTTCGATTGACTTGCCATCCCAGGTGCCGAATGAGAGTTCGAACCAATCTTCATCTTCAACCACATCAAGCCCGGTCGCGCGTGCAATCGCGTCAGCGGTCTGACGAGCGCGCTTGAGTGGGGATGAAATCAAAACCTCGGGCTGCAACTTTGCGATTTCGCCGGCAACGCGCTCTGCTTGACCCAAACCATCTTCAGTGAGTTCAGGATCGAGAGATCCGGTTCCGGAGAATTTGCGAGTAGGAGTCAGGATGGTCTCGCCATGGCGGACCAGGTGAATCATTGTTGGAACTTCAGAGCTACGAAGACGGTCGGTAAGGAAGTTCTCCTGGACGACTGCAATCGGCTTATGTGCGCTACCGCCATCGAGCGCCTTGTTGGCCAAGCGATCGGCATGTGAGTTCTCATCGCGAGGAATCCACTTATAGGTAACAAGTGAAGGATCATGTGCGCTGCGACATTGCTTAGCTAAGTCACGCATATCGGCATGCTTGATCTGCCAACGCCCTGACATTTGTTCGACAACCAACTTTGAATCCATCGCAACTTCGATAGTCGCCTGCGGATCTAGCTGGTGAATATGAGTTAAACCGGCCAAGAGTCCGCTGTATTCGGCGACATTGTTGGTGGCGGTTCCGATTACATCGAAGAGCTCAGCGACGATCTTTCCATTTTCAGTGACAACCGCGCCATAACCTGCTGGCCCTGGATTGCCGCGAGATCCACCATCGGCGGTGAGTCGAAAAGAGCGCGCCATTGAGAGTTACTCGCGCACCAGAATGCAGCGGCACTGCTCGCAACGAACAACTTCCTCCGCTGGCAAAGTAGCGATGCGCTGGACTTCGGTGGTGTTAATGGTGAGGTGGCATCCCTTGCACTCATTTCCTACAAGAGGTGCTGCGCCATTTCCATTGTTTTCTGCAGCGAGCTTTGTATAGAGGTCTTTCAAATCTTGGGCGATTGGAGCGGCAATTGCTGCTCGCTTATCTGCAACTACGGCGCGCTCGTTGATGATGATAGTAAGAGCGTTTTCGCGCTTGACCTCAAGCTCGGCGATCTCTGCTGCCAAATTCTCTTCTTCGGCGGTGAGTTCGTTAATGCGATTGGTGATTGCCTCGACCTGCACCATGATGGTGAGTTCAACCTCTTCGAGTTCAGCACGACGCTGACCGAGGGTTACCAACTCGTGTTGTGTCGATTCAAGATCCTTCGCTGAACCGGTTCCAGAGTTGAGGCGAGCCTCATCGCGCTGAATACGGGTAACAATCTGCTCGACATCTGCCTCTGCGCGTGTGAGTTCGCGCTTCACATCGGTGCGTTCGGTCTCAGCTGCGATTCGTAGATCGCGAACATTGTTTCGCTTGATGACTACAGTGTTGAGAGCCGTGGTCTCTGGAAGAGTCGCCTCTCGCTGTGCAAGCGCTGCTAATTGATCATCGAGGCGTTGAACCTCAAGGATGGCTTGCTGATCACTGTGGGAGGCTTTCATGAAAGGAGTTCCTGACCGTACTTAAAGTAAATCGCGAGTATGAGCACTGCATATGTAACGGTGTAAGCGACGCGACCCCAGCCACGTTCGAGAAGATCAACGATGCGCTGATGCTTCTCCTCTGAGAAGTTCCAAATATTCTCCATCAAAGCGATTCGGGTAATGGTTGAGAAGACGGTGACTGTCGAAATTGTCACTAGTAAGCACCATGGGCAGAGCGCGTGAATTACAAAGAGAGATTGAGATAAGAGCCAGAGAGCAAAGAGCAAACCGAGGCCATAGCCAATATGTGCAACGCGCATAAAGAGGCGAGGGAAGGTAACCAGACTCAACCCGGCGATCGCAACAGTGATGATAACTGGTTCGAGCATCAAGCCAAGGAATGAATTAGGAAATCCCAAGAGGCTCGACTGCCACGACTTTGCAACTTTGCCGCAAGAGACAACCGCGTTGATATCGCAAGCTAACTTTCCGGACGGAGTCTCAGCTAATTTAATTGCATCGTATGAGAGAACTAAGGATGCAATCAGACTGAGGGTAGATGAGACAAGCATCGCCCAGTAGGTCTTGCGATATGCGCGCAAACGCTCAAGGGTGCCGGTCTCTGCCATGGCGTGAGTTTATCGCCTTTCGCAGTAGGTGAAGTTGTGCATCAAAGTGAAGCCAGTGGCGGCATAGAGGCTTTGAGCGCTCTCATTCTTATGCATTACCCCCAATGAGAGGAATTTCTCACCGAGCTGATCGCCTGCGACAAGCGCCGACTCCATGAGGCGCTTACCGACCCCTTTGCCTCGATGGTCGAGATGGGTGGCAACTGAAGAGATGACAATCCGACCAGATTGCCATCGACAGAGCGCTGCCACACCGAGGAGTTGGTCGCCCTCAAATATTTCAATCCATTTAAGAATCTCGTCTGAACCTGGAAAGACCGAAGATTGAGGGGCATGCGTGCGGAGAAATTCGTCAATCATTTGATCGGAACTGCGCTGTGCCGGCAGGAGATCGCCAGATTTCGTTGGTGCCCAATAGCTATCCCACTCGACTACCGCCACAACGCCATTCGGCAAATTTTCTGCGCCGCAACTCTCGATTGAGAAGTCTCGCCACTCAGGCGAAATAGTTGGAGCGGGACCAAAGGCCATTCCGTATAAACCAGATTCATTTGAATCACTGCGAGTTATAGCCAGATTCATCTCATCAAACTCAGCGCTCAGAAAGTGGCTCGCCGGGATCCAAGTATCAAAGTGTGGTGAGTGAGGAAAGAGCTTTCCGTAATGCGCTTGAGCGACGCTAAAGTCTGAGGTCTGCACGGGTAGAGATTACCTGTAGATTTGAGTGATGAGTAAGAGCGCAGAGAGTCGAGGCGCTCATCAAGCACGTAAAGATTTAATTATCTCGATACTGCTGATTACCTTTGGCGTACTTTGGCTGCTACCAATAATCTGGACGCTCTGGTCATCCTTTCGCCCTTACGGAGATGTACTTGAGCGCGGACTCTTCTCTATTCCAAATGAATTTACCATCGATAACTATCTAGTCGCCCTCGAAAAGATGGCGGTTTTTCGCTACCTACTCAACACCTTAATAATTCTTATTCCTAGCGTCATCTTTATCTTATTTTTCGGCAGTCTGATTGCCTTCAGTATCTCTAAATACAGGATCAAATATAAGAAGACCCTGATGCTTGCTCTTACCGCCGGAAGTATGCTCCCTGCTCAATTTATCTACTATCCCATATTTAAAATGTATATCTTTATCGGCGGTTCGCTCGGCGATAAGACTTTGCTTTATGACAGCTATATTGGCGTTATCTTGGTCCATATCGCAGTGCAGACTGGATTTGCTACCTTCGTCCTTCACTCACATCTTGAATCAATACCGAAGGAACTATCTGAGGCTGCTCAAGTCGATGGCGCTGGGATATTTCGCCACTATTTTTCGGTAATTCTGCCTCTGTTGAGGGCGCCACTTGCCTCATTGGCGATCTTATTCACTGTCTGGATTTATAACGACTTCTTCTGGGCTTGGTCACTGCTTAAGAGAGATCAATTCTTTCCGATCACTACATCGCTTTCGCGAGTAGGTGCATTTAGCAGAATTATTCCAGATCAGAACGTCCTCGCTGCGGGTGCAATTATGGTCGCACTCCCGCTATTGATTCTCTATTTCACAATGAAAGGTTACTTCACTGCTAATCCGTTACTTACAGGCGTGAAAAAGCCGCAGCCCGACTCACTTGGTCGTCAGTAAGAGCCACTCCGGTATAGAGTTCAAATTGAATTGCTGCTTGCAGCGCCATGATTTCAAGTCCCGTGATGATTTCTTTTCCATGGTTTATACCAGCCTTTATTAACGGTGTTTCAACCGGCATTGCAACAACTTCGAATAACACGCGAGCTGATGCAATCAGTGGCTCTGGAAATGAGAGTTCGCCTTCATTTCCCCCACTCATTCCAATGGGAGTCACATTAACTAAGACTTCAACATCTCTGAGATTTGGGATCTCGGTTTCGCTAACCCAGATAAAGCCATATTTCTTCGCCAAACTCTCGCCGGTTTTCTGATTGCGAGAGGCAATGGTTAAAGATGTGAAACCAGAGTCTCGGAATGCTGCGACAACCGCCTTTGCCATCCCGCCTGAGCCTCGGACTAGAACGGATGAACTTGCATCAACGCGGTGGCTCTTAAGAACGTCAACGACTGCTTGATAGTCAGTGTTATATGCAATCAGGAAGCCATCCGAATTGACGATGGTATTGACTGAATCTATTGCTTTAGCCGATTCTGCCAACTCATCAACTAGTGGAATAACGGCTTCCTTAAATGGCATCGAGATAGCCGCGCCACGAATCTTGAGCGCTCGGATACCTCGAACCGCACCTTCAATATCGTCAGTAGCAAAAGCTTTGTAGATGAAGTTGAGTCCTAGTTCGTCATAGAGATAGTTATGGAAGCGAGTGCCAATATTGCTGGGACGAGCCGAGAGCGAGATGCATAGTTGCATATCTTTGTTCAGGATTGGCATAGCAGGAATCTAGCAGGGTGATGCTTATTGCTTAAGTACTTCAACCGCAAAGAGATGATCTTCCACTTGTGGCAAGCCACTAATGAGCAAGACTCCACGAAATTCGCCGTTGGTGGTTCGAAGCGGGAAGCCGCCGCCATGAATTGCATGAGTTTCATCAACAACGCCATGGGTTTGATGCCAATCAATCGCATCTTCTTCTGACTTCACTCGTTCATACATCGTTGAATGTTGGGTCAGATTAACGACTCTTGACTTTCGAGTGATCCAGCCAGAATGTTCATCACTTGCTCCATCTAGTGCTGCTCTAAAGACTTCTTCACCATCGAGTTCAATTGAAATCGTAATTGGAAGGTTTCGCTCCCGCCCAAGTGTCGCGGCTCGGTGACCGATTCCTTCAACAATCTCTCGACTCAACTGTGCAAAGGCGCAACTTGCTTCATGATCGAGCAGCTCTGCGCTAGTGAAATTGCCGGTTGTCATTTCGCAACTATAGAGAAATGTCTTATTGAATATAAGGGC
>JBEGTC010000039.1:0-13054 GCA_041179565.1 Actinomycetota bacterium | reverse complement strand
TCGTGAGTGGGTTGGTGAGGTAAAGAGCGCGATGGAGGGTCTCAAGATGGATCCTTCATTTGCTCAGCGCAATGTCAACGAAGGATTCTCTGGTGGCGAGAAGAAGCGCCACGAGATTATGCAACTCGAACTCCTCAAGCCAAAGTTTGCAATTCTCGACGAGACTGACTCAGGACTCGACGTTGACGCGCTCCGTATTGTCTCTGAAGGAGTCGTTCGCGCAAAGGCAGCCAATAACCTCGGCGTACTTCTCATTACTCACTACACCAGAATCCTCCGCTACATCCAGCCAGACTTCGTCCACGTCTTTGCTGCCGGCAAGGTTGTAGAGCAGGGCGGACCTGAGCTTGCTGAAAAGCTTGAGGCAAATGGCTATGCGGAGTATGTAGGCGCTTAACAATGACTCTCAATGCGCTTGCCATCCGAAGTGATTTTCCGATCTTTCAGCGGACGATTCGCGATGGCAAGCGCCTGGTCTATTTAGATTCCGGCGCAACTAGCCAGAAGCCGCAATCTGTAATTGATGCCGAGCTCGATTTCTACCGTCTCCATAATGCGGCGGTACATCGAGGCGCTCACCAATTGGCAGAAGAAGCGACCGATATCTATGAAGGTGCGCGAGAGATTGTCGCCAACTTTATCGGCGCTGCGGTAGATGAAGTTGTCTTTACCAAAGGTGCAACCGAGTCACTCAACCTCGTAGCCTACGCAATGGGTAATGCACCGGTTGGAAATCGCTTCCATCTCACCAACGGTGACGGAATTGTGGTTACCGAGATGGAGCATCACGCCAATCTCATTCCTTGGCAGCAGCTCGCCGCGCGCACGGGAGCTTCTCTCTCTTGGTTCGATGTCACTCCTGAGGGTCGCTTAGATCTATCGAATATCGATTCGATCATCACCGAGAAGACCAAGGTAGTTGCGCTCACTCATCAATCGAATGTGCTCGGAACGATCAATCCGCTTGCGGCGATTATTAAGCGTGCTCATCAGGTTGGAGCCGTGGTTGTTCTCGATGCTTGCCAATCGGTTCCACATATGAAAGTCGATGTGAAGATTCTTGATATCGATTTTCTGGCATTCTCCGGACATAAAGCGTTGGGACCAACTGGAGTAGGCATTCTCTGGGGGAGAGCTTCGCTCTTGGCAGAGCTACCGCCATTCCTTACCGGTGGCTCAATGATTGAGACGGTCACTATGACTGGAGCGACGTGGGCGCCAGCGCCCAAGAAGTTTGAGGCGGGAGTTCCAAATATGGCGCAGGCAGCTGGGCTAGGTGCTGCGCTGACCTATCTCTCAAAAATTGGAATCGAAAATGTGCATGCACACGAGCTCGCGCTCACCAAATATCTCTTGGAAGGCCTTACCGCTATTGATGGAGTTGGCATAGTTGGTCCAACTTCAACCAATGATCGTGGCGGATCCATCTCATTTACTATCGGTGATATTCATCCACATGATGTCGGACAGTTTTTAGATAGCCAAGGAATCGCTGTACGTACTGGACATCACTGCGCTTGGCCGTTAAACCGTAAGATGGGGGTTGTGGCAACAACTCGCGCTTCGCTCTATCTCTATAACGATATTGCAGATTGCGATGCTCTTCTAGCTGGCGTTAAAGATGCGCAGAGATACTTTGGTCGCTAATGCAACTCGATAATCTCTATCAAGAGGTGATTCTCGACCATTATAAGAATCCCCAGAATAAGTCCCTCGCTTCCGATAATGATGCTCAAGTGCATCATGTCAATCCCAGTTGTGGCGATGAGGTCACACTTGGTGTCAAGCTTGATGGAGATCGCGTAGCTTCAATCAATTGGGAGGGCGTTGGCTGTTCAATCTCGCAGGCCAGTACCTCAATTATGAGCGACCTACTAGCCGGGAAAACTCTCACTGAGGCGGCGAGCATCTCCGACAACTTTCTCCACCTTATGCAGAGTAAAGGTGGCGAGGAGGGTGATCCAGAGATTTTGGAGGATGCGGTTGCTCTCGCCGGTGTCTCCAAGTACCCCGCGAGAATTAAGTGCGCTCTTCTAGGCTGGATGGCTTTCAAGGATGCATCGGTGCAAGCACATAGTAAAGAAACGAACTAGGATAGGTATATGAGCGCACAAGTAGCAGATGTAACTGAGGCGATGAAGGATGTAGTTGATCCCGAGCTCGGAATCAATGTGGTTGATCTGGGTCTCATCTACGATGCGATGGTCGACGAGAACAACATCGCTGTACTCAACATGACTCTCACTTCAGCAGCTTGCCCTTTGCAGGATGTGATTGAGGATCAGACTCGTGCTGCGCTGGCACCTTTAGTTGATGATGTAAAGATCAACTGGGTCTGGATGCCACCTTGGGGTCCCGATAAGATCACCGACGATGGTCGAGAGCAGTTACGCGCACTTGGCTTCACCGTTTAATTAGAGGATGAGCCAACACGCAGTGTGGATGGCGATGCGGTCCATGACTGCAGATCCATCCGTTAAATCACAGAAACTCAAAGCCGGTACCTTCCGCCGCATCATTGGCTATGCAAAGCCCTACAAGCGCCATATCGCGCTCTTTCTAGTAACAGTTATTATCGATGCGATTTTGATTATTAGCACACCGTTAATTCTTCGCAAATTAATCGACGATGCAGTAATCCCTGGAAACGCGAGCCTGGTAACTCAGTTAGCGCTAGCTGTTGGCGGCTTAGCAATTCTCGATGCGCTCTTCAATGTGGTGGGGCGTTGGTTCTCGGCCCGGGTCGGCGAAGGCCTTATCTTTGATCTGCGCACTCAACTCTTCAGCCATGTGCAGAGCCAATCTGTCGCATTCTTTACGCGCACTCAGACTGGCTCGCTCATCTCTCGATTGAATTCCGATGTCATGGGCGCTCAACAGGCCTTCACCTCGACGTTATCGAGCGTAGTGAGCAATGGCTTCACCTTGATCCTTGTCGCCGGAACTATGTTCTTCCTATCCTGGGAGATCACATTAATCGCCTTAATCTTATTGCCGCTCTTTATCTATCCGACTAAGTGGGTCGGTCGAAAGATTCAACAATTAACACGACAATCCTTCGATCTCAACGCCAAGATGTCTAGCACTATGACTGAGCGCTTCAATGTCTCAGGTGCCATCCTCGTCTCGCTCTACGGAAATCCAGCGAGCGAATCAACGCTCTTTTCGCAGCGCGCCCGTAAGGTAGCCGATATCGGTATCCATATGGGAATGCTCAACCGACTCTTCTTTACCTCTCTGACTAGCGTTGCTGCAGTAGCAACGGCAGTTGCCTATGGTTTCGGTGGCCATATGGCGATCAATGGTGACATTAGCGTGGGAACTCTACTTGCGCTCACTGCGCTGTTAGCGAGACTCTATGGTCCGCTCACTGCGCTTTCTAATGTTCGCGTTGAAGTTATGACCTCTCTTGTTTCCTTTGAGCGTATCTTTGAGGTTCTTGATCTCCATCCGATGGTGCAGGAGAGTGAGAACGCAGTTGAATTGAGATCAGGGCCGGCGAATATTGAATTTAGATCGGTTCGCTTTGCCTATCCAAAAGCTGATGAAATTTCGCTGGCGTCGCTTGAATCTGTTGCAAAGACAGAGATTGTTGAGAGCGGTGAAATTCTCAAAGGTATTACCTTCGCAGCCGGTGCGGGTACCCTCACCGCCATCGTTGGGCCTTCGGGTGCCGGTAAGACGACGCTCTCTGCGCTGATTCCTCGTCTCTACGACGTTACCGAAGGCGCGATCACAATCAATGGGAGAGATATTAGAGAATTCACGCTCCAATCGCTACGAGATCAGATTGGTGTGGTCGCGCAAGACCCACATCTCTTCCATGAAACTATCGCTGAGAACCTACGTTATGCCAAGAGCGATGCAACTGATGCAGAGTTAATTGAGGCGTGTAAGTCAGCGCAGATTTGGAACTTAATTGAATCGCTCCCAAATGGTCTCGACACAATGGTGGGAGAGCGCGGCCACCGATTGTCAGGGGGAGAGAAGCAGCGGTTGGCGATTGCGCGAATGCTGCTCAAAGCACCTTCGATAGTGATCCTTGATGAGGCTACCGCTCACCTCGATTCAGAGAATGAAGAGTTAGTTCAACTCGCGTTAAAGACCGCCCTCGCTGGCCGTACCTCAATCGTGATTGCCCACCGACTTAGTACCGTCATAGATGCAGATCAGATCATCGTGATTGCAGATGGTGAAATCGCAGAGCAAGGCACCCACCAAGAGTTGATGAAGCGCTCTGGTCTATATTCTGAGCTCTTTGCTCGGCAAGATCTCACGTCGAATTAAAATTCGGCCGTAGATTACGAGCCCGCCGAAGATAAGCCATTGAAGTGCGTAGGCAAAATGTGGTCCATCTGAAAGTTCAGGTAGCGCAGCTGGAACTTCGGGTGTGAGTTCAGGTCGATTACCACCAATGAGATCTAGATAGAATTTAGAATCTATTCCCGTCTCAACATTTGATGATTGTGCATTCGCCTCTGAGATCAAACCACCGCTCTTACCGGTTGGGATCGCAAAGAACTTTCCAACTGGCAGTGAGCGATCAAGTCTCAGTCTGCCGGTAATCCTTACCTCTCCGGCCGGAACCGGTGGGAGAGTAGGTTGTTCAGTCGCAGTTGCACCTGCCTGCACCCAACCACGATCGATCCAATAATCAGATCCGTCAGAACCGGTAAAGGCGGTGAGTACTTCAAAGCCATACTTTCCTTCAAAGTACCGGTTGCGAAGGAGGATCTGACGCGTCGAATCAAACTCGCCAACCGCACTCACTATTCGCCATTCATGAGTGGTGACATCTTTGCTTGCAACTTCGATAGGCATAACTGGAAGTTGCGCCTGCGCCTCGATCTGATTATTGCGATCGTGGCGAGCAACGCCTCGGTGGTACTGCCATTGGGCAGCCCAGATGCAGCCAACTATTAAGAGGAGTGCAATGAGAGATTTGAAGAGCGAATAGCTCTCGCGCTTACTCAATTCCGCGTGGCTCCTTGCGGAGAATGTTCGCGCCCGGAAGAACTGTCTCGCGTCCAGCATTGGCGACTACTACAGCAATATATGGAAGGACCATCGCACCAGCGAGGGCAAACCATCGATAAGGACTTGGTAGCGCAACGGTGAGCAGGAAGCAGACGGTGCGAATGATCATTGAGATGAGATAGCGCCGTTGCCGTCCGGCGAGATCGTTCTTCAGGCTCTTGGGCGCTGAGGTGATGGAGAAGCTCTCATTGCCGTTCTTCTCTGCACGATTAGAGGTTCTCATAGCGCAAGAGTATGAGGCGCGAGCCCTAATGGCACCTCCAAAATCGCACTTACGCGGAAGTAACGAGTAAGTTTGCGCACATGAGCGACACTTCTTCTATCGCACTAGTCACCGGCGGCAACCGAGGTATCGGGCTTGCTATCGCCACGAACCTTAAGGCTGCCGGCCACCGAGTTGTCATCACCTATCGAAGCGGGACACCTCCCGAGGGATTTGATGCCGTCCAGATGGATGTGACCTCCTCAGAGTCGGTCGATGCAGGTTTTGCCAGAATTGAGAGTGAGATCGGACAACCTGAGATCATCGTGGCCAACGCAGGTATCACTAAGGACACCTTGGTGATGCGAATGAGCGATGAAGATTTCGAGAGCGTGATCAACGCCAACCTCACCGGCGCGTTTCGCGTCGCTAAGCGCGCCACTAAGGGGTTGCTCAAACTCAAGCGTGGTCGATTGATCTTTATCGGTTCAGTCGTCGGGGGAGTCGGAGCCGCGGGCCAAGTGAATTACTCGGCCTCAAAGGCTGGATTGGTGGGCATGGCTCGATCTTTCGCCCGCGAACTCGGCAGCCGTGGCATCACCGCAAATGTCGTCGCCCCCGGCTTTGTTGAGACCGATATGACAGCTGAGCTCGATGAGAAACGTCGCTCAGATATTCAAGGACAGGTCCCGCTTGGGCGTTTCTGTAGCGCAGATGAAATCGCCGATGTCGTAACCTTTATCGCATCACCTCAAGCAAGTTACATCACGGGAGCGATCATTCCTGTCGATGGTGGATTAGGAATGGGTCATTGATATGGGAATTCTCCAAGGTAAAAACATCCTCGTCACCGGCGTTCTCACGGATGGCTCTATCGCTTTTCATATCGCCAAGATTGCGCAGGAAGAGGGAGCCAATGTAATCCTCACCGGATTCGGTCGAGGACTAAGTTTGACTACAAGAATTGCCGGCCGCCTTCCGCAGATGCCACCGATTATCGAACTCGATGTGACCAATCAAGAGCATCTCGACGGTTTGGCTGAGCAGGTACGTAAGCACCTGCCACATCTCGATGGCGTTGTGCATTCGATTGGCTTCGCACCTGAGAGCGCCCTAGGCGGCAACTTCCTCAATACGGAGTGGCCTGATGTTTCAACTGCAGTACAGATCTCTGCCTATTCATTGAAATCACTAACCCTTGCCTGTCGCCCACTGATGGCAAATGGGGGTTCGGTGGTAGGTCTCGACTTTGATGCACAAGTTGCTTGGCCGCTCTACGACTGGATGGGTATCGCTAAAGCTGCACTTGAATCAACAAGTCGCTACCTTGCAAAGTACCTTGGTGGCGAGAACATTCGAGTCAATCTCGTTGCCGCCGGTCCAATCAGCACCGTCGCTGCAAAATCTATTCCAGGATTTGCTCGCTTTAAAGAGCTCTGGGATGAGCGCAGCCCGATGGTCTGGGATGTGACCGATCCAGTTCCAGCTGCACAGGCTTCTGTCGCCCTATTGAGTGATTGGTTCCCAAAGACAACCGGTGAAATCATCCACGTTGACGGTGGATATCATGCAATGGGTGGTTAAGAAGTACCTGCTTGCGACTTCTTCGCTCTTACTTCTTTCATTCCTCGCTCTACTACTTACATCGCGTGAAGAGATTTCGCTCGATTACGTTCCGAAAGAAAGTAGCCCGTCGGTAACTCTGACCTGCTTCAACACCTTTGATTCAACGCTCAGAGTGACGATAAAGCCTGAGTGTCCGCCCGGATTGATCTCACTGGGAAGCGGTGCAATTTCTCAAGGCGATTCGCCAACTGCTGAGATCACTCAACTCCACCCCATCCTTGAGGCGCGATTTAGCGCTGCCCAGTCGGCGGCAAAGTTAGAAGGCGTCAATCTCTATATAACTTCAGGCTTTCGTTCGCTCGAACGCCAAGCTCAACTCTTCGCCAACGCCGTGAGCAAATACGGCAGTGAGACCGAAGCTGCTAAATGGGTTCTACCACCACAGTTCTCGCACCACCCGGAAGGGTTGGCGATCGATGTGAACTATCCAGGCGACCGCCCTGGCGCGCAGTGGTTGGAGGAACATGGTGCGCGCTTTGGCCTCTGCCGCGTCTATGCCAATGAATGGTGGCACTTTGAAGGCCCCATCGCCCCGGGCGAGAGCTGTCCGGCGATGGCGGCCAACGCCCTCGTGGATTTGGGCTAATCAGACCCCCTCGGCTAATATTGCGCCAGACCAGTAGCCTCACAGCTGCTGAAAGAGGAGTTCGCACTCCCACCTCTATGGCTCCGGCTGATTGGTTTGTCAGGTAAAACCTCATTGCAGGTTTTCTTGTTTGGTGCGCCTTTTCATTCGGCCGTCGTAGCTACACACGTTAAACCAAACATAGGAGCAAAAATCACCACTGACCCACGCATCAATGATCGAATCCGCACTCCGCAGGTTCGTCTGATTAACTACACAGGCGAGCAGGTTGGAGTTGTAGATATCGAAGCTGCTTTGGCGATGGCGGATGAAATCGGACTCGATCTCGTTGAGATTGCAGCCGAGGCCAATCCACCCGTATGCAAGATCATGGACTTCGGAAAGTACAAGTACGAAGTTGCACAGAAGGCACGCGAAGCCCGTCAGAATCAGACCCATATTGTTGTTAAGGAAGTACGCCTTACTCCGAAGATCGAAAATCACGACTATGAGACCAAGCGCTCTGCAGTCGAGAAGTTCCTCAAGGGTGGCGACAAGGTGAAGATCACTATGAAGTTCCGAGGACGAGAGCAAACTCGCCCCGAACTCGGTTTTAAGCTCTTGCAGCGTCTTGCAGAAGATGTAAAAGAGTTTGCCTTTGTTGAGTTCGCGCCAAAGCAAGAGGGGCGAAATATGACAATGGTGTTGGGACCAACAAAGAAGAAGACCGAGGCAGTTGCAGAGCAGAAGGCGGCGCGAGCTGCAAAAGCTAAAGCGGCCGAGATCGCAGCAGCAGAGTAATTTTTATCAACGAAAATGCCAAAGATGAAGACCCACAGTGGCGCGAAGAAGACTTTTCGCGTTACAGGTTCAGGAAAAATCATGCATGAGCGTGCAGGCAAGCGCCACCTTTTGGAGCACAAGTCATCACGTGTTACTCGTCGTATGAGCCAAGAACAATCAGCAAAGCCAACCGTCACAATGACAGCCAAGCGCATGCTTGGTTTGAAGTAAGGGGGATAACCGATGAGAGTAAAGCGCGGAGTACACGCAGCTAAGAAGCGTCGCACAACCCTCGAGCGTGCCAGCGGATACCGCGGTCAGCGTTCACGTCTTTTCACAAAGGCGAAGGAGCAAGTAACGCACTCAATGGTCTATGCATTTAATGACCGCAAGGATAAGAAGGGCGACTTCCGTCAGCTCTGGATCCAGCGTATTAATGCAGCAGCTCGTGAGAACGGTCTTACATACAACCGCTTGATTCAGGGGCTTAAGCTCTCTGGCCTTGAGGTAGATCGTCGCGTTCTCTCTGATCTTGCGACCAACGATCCAGCTGCATTCAAGGTACTTGTTGAAGTTGCACGTACACACGTTGCAGCAGCTTCAAAGTAATTTCAGAAGTTATCTCTGAGATTAGTTAAGGAAACCAATGATTGAGAGCCTTCACTCGCCACATGTTGCGCGAGTGAAGGCTCTTATTGGTTCACGGGGCGTAAAAGAACGTCGCGAAGCAGGTCTCTTTATCGCCGAAGGACTACAGGCTGCACGTGAGGCCCTTACCTCACATGGTGCGCCATTTATTAAATCCCTCTATGTCACATCACATGGCTTACTTAAACTCAGCGATTTCGACCTCAATGAAGTTGATGTTATTGAGGTAACTGATGCCGTGATGTCTGAGATGACTTCGACTGTCACTCCGCAAGGAATTCTTGCGCTCTGCGTGGTTCCACGCCGCGAAATCAGCGAACTCAACGCACTTACTGAGAAGAAGTCAGCGAGAGTCGTCTACCTTCACGAAATTCAAGATCCTGGCAATGCGGGAACAATCTTGCGTACTGCAGATGCTATGGGCGTTGATGCCGTAATTACATCGCCTGGTAGCGTCGATATGTATTCACCAAAAGTTGTTCGTGCAACAGCAGGATCGCTCTGGCATCTACCGCTGTACGAATCAATCAATTTTTCGGAGCTGGTTGAACTTTTGCCACAGGCAAAACCGCTCCTGCTCTCGTCACATGCAACGACATCAATTCTTGATTTACCACGAGAGAATTCATATATCTCAGTCTTTGGAAATGAGGCTAGGGGAGTAGATGCTTCTGCTTTGGGAATATCACCTGAAGCAATCACATCAGTCACGATTCCAATGCAAGGCCGTGCTGAAAGTCTTAATCTCTCGGCGGCAGCCTCGATAGTTATCTTCACCCTTTCTCAACCGGTCGCAGGTTAGACTTCGCTCCATGAATCCACAGGAAGTACAGGGCTGGGTAAGCGATGCCGCTAAGGCATTTGCAGAGGCCGCCGACCTTGATGCTTTAAAGGTGGCTCGTCTTGCACATGTGGGAGATAAAGCCCCAATCTCGCTCGCTTCACGCGCACTTGGCTCCCTCTCTCCTGACGAGAAGGCATCAGCCGGAAAAGTTATTGGTGAGGCAAAGGCAGAGATTGGCCGACTGCTCGCTGATGCGACTGCTCGACTAGAGGCAGAGCGCGATGCTCGAGTACTACTTGAAGAAGTTGTTGACATCACCCTTCCGGTGCAGCGTTCACACCGCGGCGGATTGCACCCAATCACCATTATCAAGAATGAAGTCTCTGACTTCTTTATCGAACAAGGATTTTCTGTCGAAGAAGGTCCAGAGCTCGAGTCTGGGTGGCTTAACTTCGATGCGCTCAATATTCCTGCTGATCACCCGGCTCGAACAATGCAGGACACCTTTTATATAGAGCCAGTTGAATCAGGAATGGTTCTTCGTACTCAAACATCTCCAGTTCAGATTCGCACCATGTTGTCGCAGAAGCCACCGATCTACGTCATTAGCCCTGGTCGCACCTTCCGCGCTGATGAGCTCGATGCAACGCATAGCCCGGTCTTCCATCAGGTGGAAGGTCTCGTTATCGATAAAGGCATCACCATGGCACACCTCAAGGGAACTCTCGATAACTTTGCTCGCCACATGTTCGGCGATGAAGTAACCACACGTCTTCGTCCTTCATTCTTCCCATTTACTGAGCCAAGCGCTGAAGTTGATATCTTCTTTAATGGTCGCTGGATCGAATGGGGCGGTTGCGGAATGGTGAATCCAAAGGTGCTCGCTACCTGCGGTATCGATACCTCAATCTATTCTGGCTTTGCATTTGGAATGGGCCTTGAGCGCACATTGATGGTGCGCCACGGAATTACAGATATGCACGACATCGTAGAAGGCGACCTGAGATTCACTCGTCAGTTTGGAGTGGGACTCTAAATGCGCGCACCGTTATCGTGGATTAAGGAATTCGTCGAAATTCCTGGAGCCATCACTGCAGAGCAAATCTCAGATGCGCTCATTCGTGTTGGTTTTGAAGTTGAAGAAATCATTGTGCAGGGAGCAGACCTCACCGGACCGTTGAAGTTCGGAAAAGTGCTCTCCATCGAGGAAATCACAGAGTTTAAGAAGCCAATTCGCTACGTAGGTCTTGATTGTGGCGAAGGCGAAACCCGTTTTGTCATTTGTGGCGCTACTAATTTCGCAGTGGGAGATATCGTCTGCGTTGCAATTCCAGGAGCAGTCTTGCCGGGCAACTTTGCTATCTCTGCCCGTGAGACATACGGAAAAACTTCAAACGGCATGATCTGTTCCGGCCGCGAACTTGGCATCAGCGAAGATCACTCCGGAATCATGGTTTTCGCAGAGAGATCTGTTGAAATCGGGGGAGATGCAATTGCAACTCTCGAGATTAACGATGTCATCTTTGATATCGCAGTCAACCCTGATCGCGGTTATGCACTCAGCATCCGCGGCGTAGCCCGTGAAGTCGCTGCTGCTCTTAATTTGAAATATACAGATCCAGTTGATGCCCTTCGACCAGTGACTTTCGAAAAAACTGGAACTGGTGTATCAGCAAAAATCGTTGATAAAGATGCAGCAAGTGTTTTCTATCTTCGCACCCTTAAGGATTTTGATCAGACGGCTCAAACACCGATCTGGATGCGTCGCCGTATTGAGAAGATGGGCATGCGTTCCATCTCACTCGTTGTAGATGTCACTAACTACGTCATGCTTGAGCTCGGTCAGCCGCTCCACGCTTTTGACGCCGAAAAGATTTCTGGCGGACTATCAATCAAGCGAGCCGGCTCAGTTCAGAAGTTCACAACTCTCGATGGGCAGGAGCGCACCCTTGATCCCGATGATCTAATGGTCTGGGATGACCAGAAGCCATTAGCCCTTGCCGGAACGATGGGTGGTTTGGAGTCAGAGATAACAGAGACTACATCTCGTATTGCGGTGGAGGCGGTTCGCTTCAATCCGGTTGCAGTAGCGAAGAATTCACGTCGCCATAAGCTCTCATCGGAGGCTTCACGTCGTTTAGAGCGCAGTGTGGATCCATCTCTCGCTGAATTTGCATCAGCTCGATTCGTTCAGCTCCTCACTCAACTTTCTACCGCTTCTCATGTTGAAACCGTGATTGATGGCGAGCCTCGCTATGCGCCAATCGTGAAGGTTGACCCAACTTATGTTGCAGGTGTTCTTGGAATTGATATTACTCCCGCTGAAATAGCAAAGCATTTGCGCTCAGTTGGCTGCGATGTCAACGAGAGCACATTCGAAGTTGACCCACCATCATGGCGTGCGGATCTTGTGCAGCCGGCAGATTTTGTTGAAGAAGTAGCGCGCATGGTTGGCTATGACGCGATTCCATCAATTCTTCCACCACGTCCAAATCACGCTTCTTTAACTCCAACTCAGAAACGTCGACGCGCTGTAGCAACTATGTTGGCAAGCCGTGGTTTTGCTGAAGTTCAAACCTTCCCGTTCACCAATCAGCAGACGATTGATTCGATGGGCTTTGTTGGAGAACGTGCTGCTACCTACCGGATAGCAAATCCGATGTCAGAAGAGTTCCCACTGATGCGAGTACATCTCGTTCCTGGCCTCATTGAGGTTGCTCAGCGCAACATCGGCCGCGGTGCAAAAGACTTTGCCATCTTTGAAATGGGATCAATTTTCCGTAGCTCTCAGAAGTTAGTTCCTGCTATCTCACCTGAACTAGGTCAGCGCCCTGATCAATCGATTATCGATGCCATCACGGCAAGTGTTCCGCCACAGGCTTATCACGTTGCTGGATTGTTAGTTGGCAAGAATGAGGCAAGCGATTGGCAAGGCCCGGCACGTGCTTATACCTGGCAGGATGCAATCGCCTATGCGCAAGATATTTTGCAGCTATGCAATCTCGAGTGGAGCATTAAACGTTCCGATTTCGCTCCGTGGCATCCTGGTCGCTGTGCTGAACTCATTGTCGATGGAAAGCCTGTTGCTCACGCAGGTGAACTTCATCCCCGGATTGTTGCTGCTTATGGCCTGCCAGAGCGTTCTGTTGCATTCGCGGTTGGATTGAGCGCGCTGCCAGAGACTGAGCTCGTTCGCCCATATTCAGTAGGAACGATGCCAGCTGCTCTGCAAGATGTTGCATTGATTGTTGACGCCGCAGTTGCTGCCGGAGATGTTGAGGCAGCGCTTCGAAGTGGTGCGGGGGAGCTGCTTGAATCAATTACGCTCTTCGACCGTTACGACAAGATTGGCGATGGCAAGATTTCACTCGCCTTCAATCTCATCTTCAGAGCGCCAGATCGCACTCTC
>JBEGTC010000038.1:0-8437 GCA_041179565.1 Actinomycetota bacterium | reverse complement strand
TGTGTCCGAAAGGGGACTTGAACCCCTAATCCCTTGCGAGAACTAGCACCTCAAGCTAGCGCGTCTGCCAATTCCGCCACCCGGACGAGTGTCCCCGCCACGAACCGAAGACGCTCTGCAGCGCTCCAGGGTGATGGGGTCGAATTTACTGCCACAGGATAGCAATGCTGGCTGGCTCACGCAAAAGCGATAAAAGTGGGGGAGAATGCCGCCATGAGTAACGATATCCAGAGCCTCCTTGATGAGACGGTCTCGATCTGCCAGGACCTTATCCGTATCCCTTCAGTCAATTTCGGAGAGGGAAAGGGAGATGAGAAAGCGGTAGCTGACTATGTAGTTGCATCGCTTGCCGAGGTCGGTATCTCTGCTCGAATCTACGAATCAGCGCCAAATAGATGCAACGTCATCGCTGAGATCGAAGGTGCCGATTCGACTCGACCAGGTTTAGTTGTTCATGGCCACCTTGATGTTGTGCCAGCAAATGCAGATGACTGGAGCGTCGATCCATTTGCCGGCTTAATTAAGGATGGAATGATCTGGGGTCGCGGCGCAGTTGATATGAAGAATATGGATGCGATGATCCTCGCAATCGTTCGCCGTTGGGCTCGCTCTGGATATAAACCACCACGCAAGATAGTTCTCGCATTCTTCGCTGATGAGGAGGCGGGAAGCACCTTCGGATCACGATTTATGACAGCGAACCATCCAGAGGTTTTCGCTGGTTGTAGCGAAGCTATTTCGGAGGTTGGTGGATTCTCGGTAACTGTTGGTGATGATAAGCGCCTCTATTTTGTAGAAGCTGCCCAGAAGGGCATCCATTGGATGAAGCTCACCGCAGAAGGTCGCGCAGGTCATGGTTCGATGATGAACGATGAGAATGCCCTAACTTCGCTCTCTGAAGCAGTTGCAAAGATCGGGCGCTATCAATGGCCACAGCGCTATACCGAGACAGTTAAGACCCTTTTCAAGAAGATTGCAGAAGCTACCGGCAAGCCTTACGACGAGTCAGACCTTCGACCACTTCTCAAGGAGATTGGTCCTACCGCGCGGATGATCGGAGCGACTCTTCAGAACACTGCAAATCCAACACTCCTTGAGGCGGGTTATAAAGCTAACGTCATTCCAGGTAGCGCAAGTGCAACGATCGATGGTCGTTTCCTTCCAGGGTATGAAGAGGAGCTCAACCAGACTATTCGTGAAATCGTTGGCGACGATATAAAGATTGAGACAATCACTCACGACATCTCGCTCGAAGTTGAATTTGGTGGCCCACTTGTTGAAGCGATGTGTAACGCGTTGCTCGCCGAAGACCCAGAGGGCGTTCCAGTTCCATATTTGATGAGCGGAGGTACCGACAATAAAGCGCTCTCTGAACTCGGGATAGTTGGGTATGGCTTTAGCCCACTCAAACTCTCACCAGAGCTCGACTTTATGGCCTTGTTTCATGGAGTAGATGAGCGAGTTCCGATCGATGGACTTCACTTTGGCGCAAAGGTTCTCAATAACTTCCTAGAGAATTGTTGAAACCTCATCTAACACCTGCCGGATGGTCGGCGGAAGAGTAATTTCCTCCGTCTTTAAGATACCGCGCATCTGCGCGCCGGTACGAGCTCCGACAATTGCAGATGTGACAGATGGATTGTCTCGAACCCAGGCAAGGGCGACTTCTAGAGGAGCAAAACCCAAACCTTCCGCCGCCACCGATACCGCTTCGACAATTCTTCCGCTGTGATCATTGAGATACGGCTCTACATGTTTTACAAAGTGAGGAGCGGCGGCGCGGGAATCACTTGGAATGCCTCGACGGTATTTTCCGGTCAGGACTCCTCGGCCAAGCGGAGCCCAAGCTAGAAAACCAACATCAAGATTGTCGGCACAAGGAAGTACCTCTCTTTCAACCTGGCGATTGAGAAGTGAATACTCGTTCTGTAGAGAAACAATCGGCGCCTTCATGTTATGTAACTCTTGGAGTGTGATCGCACGTGCGCTCTGCCAACCAGAGAAGTTGGATATTCCAACATATCGCGCTTTACCGCTGCTATATGCATAATCCAGAGCAGAGAGCGTATCTTCCAGCGGGGTCTCATCATCCCATCCATGAAGTTGCCAGAGATCTACATGGTCGGTTCCAAGGCGAGTAAGAGATTTATCAAGATCGGCGATGAGAGATTGGCGAGTATTGCTTACTCTCTTAACCCCATCAATCAATTGAATGCCAGCTTTGGTAGCAATGACTACTTCGTCACGATTGAAGAGAGTTCCAATCATTCCGCCGATTACGCGCTCGGCATCACCATCGCCATAGATTGGCGAGGTATCGATAAAGTTTCCGCCGGCCTCAATGAACGCTCGACATTGATCGGCCGCCTCATGCGTATCGGTATCACGACCCCAGGTCATAGTGCCCAGCCCGAGATGGGAAATTGAGAGGCCACTCTTACCGGTTCTACGCATCTGCATATGCGCGACCTTAGCAAGACGATAGACCAATAAGTGGGTAGCCTTCTCTTCGCGTGTTGCCGTTAAATTGAGAAGATAGCCGGAGGTAGAGAGTTCAATGAATACCTTAATCTTCTTAAGGCATGGCCATTCAGAGGCCAATGCTAAGGATTTACTCACCGGACGATTGCCAGGTATCGGTCTCTCAGCGAAGGGAAAACGACAAGCTTTGGACTTGGTCGAACGTATTGGTCGAACTCAGATCGATTATCTCCACGTTAGCCCGATAGAGCGATGCCAGCTCACGATTGATCCATGGCTCCGATCACGTTATGCCTCGTCTCTTGTAGAGATGGCCATCAATGACGCCATCAGTGAGATCGACTTTGGGACCTGGAGTGGACGAAAGTTATCGAACCTTCGACGGCAGCCATTGTGGCGCGATGTACAGAATTCGCCATCTACTGTTACTTTCCCAAGCGGAGAATCATTTAGAGGAGCACAACGCCGCTCTCACCGAGCGGTGCTCGATATGGTTGCCAAGTCATCCAACAAAACACATTTAATCGTTTCTCACTCAGATGTCATCAAGTTGATTTCGGCTAAATTACTAGGCATGAAGTTAGATGACTTCCAGGGAATTCACATTTCTCCATCATCTTTTACTGTTTTCACCGAAGAAAAGGGGCGGTTCTCTTTGCTATCTTCGAATAGTAAATCCTCACTTAAAGATTTGCTGGGCAAGAGATGATTAGAAGTTTCACAAATCTCTCTCGATTCACTTGTGGCACGATTGGCCAGCCTGGTGATCGCACTTTTTACCTTCAATTTCAAAGTGGCTACCAGACAATCTCCCTCTCGCTCGAAAAATCTCAAGTCGCAGCCTTGGGGGAGCGACTCTTATTTATGCTGAAAGAGATTCGTCTTTCTCATCCGTTAGTGCCGAAACCGATTCTCAATCGAGATCTCCTCCCGCTCGAAATGCCACTTGAGGATGAGTTTCGAATAGGTTCTATCGCTATCTTTTACGATGAGGGTTCTTCACTTATCCAAATAGACCTACGTGAGCTCGACCTGGGTGATGATCAAGAGATAGAGCTTTCGAACTTCGATGATATTGACGTCATTCGACTATTCATTAGCGTCGATCAAGCTCGAACATTTGCCGATCGCGCTGAGTTGGTTGTTGCTGCCGGCCGTCAGCCCTGCCCTTTCTGCGCCTTTCCAATCGACCCACAGGGACATCTATGCGCCCGAGCGAATGGGTATCGACGATGAACTCCGTACTCACTTTCTTACAGGAGGCCGAGATAGAGGTGGAAGGTCGCCTCGTTGATGCATCAAATGCAACTCTCCTCGTCACTATGACCCTGACTTCAGAGAGTAAGCGGGCGATTTACAAGCCCATAGCTGGCGAGCGTCCGCTGTGGGATTTCCAGAGCGGGAATCTCGCTTCACGAGAACGAGCCGCATATCTCATAGATCAGGCGCTGGAATTTAATTTGATACCAACCACCATTTTGCGTGATGGTCCATTTGGTCCTGGGATGGTTCAGGAGTGGATTGAGATTGATGAATCTATTGATCTCGAACTTTACTTTCGCCAACGTTCGCCGGAATTACGTAAAGTCGCTCTTCTCGACGCCGTTATTAATAACACAGACCGAAAGATCGGGCATCTGATCCCAGATATTCATGGTCACCTATTTATCTGTGATCATGGAGTCACTTTTCATGAGGAAGATAAATTGCGAACTGTCCTTTGGCAGTGGTCTGGTGAGGAGCTGGCTCCGCAAGATGTTGCCAATCTAAGCCACCTTCGAGCGGTTTTACTTAACGAGGAAATCCCGGAACTCACATCTCTCATTAGCGAGAGTGAATATCAAGCGCTCGTTGTTCGCATTAGTCGGTTAATTGAAGATAAGCGTTTTCCAGAACCAAACCCGAATTGGCCAGCTATCCCGTGGCCACCGTTCTAAGAGTTACTCTAAGCGTATGAAATCGTGGCCTACCGTGGCGATACCGCCGCTCGATAAGAGATTTGTCGCCCCCAACTTAGCGCTCTACGACTCAGCTGCGCGCGCTATCAAACCGGTCGCGAAGAAGGATCTCTACCGAATCTATGTCTGTGGCATTACGCCTTACGACGCGACTCACCTCGGCCATGCTGCCACCTATCTCACCTTCGATCTCATCAACCGCTATCTAAGATTGCAAGGTAGTTCAGTCCGGTATGTCCAGAACATTACCGATATCGATGATCCGCTATTGGAGCGCGCTGCGCGTGATGGTGTTAGCTGGCAAGAATTGGCGCAATCTCAGATCGATCTCTTCCAAGGGGATATGGTCAATCTCCATGTAATTCCACCGGATCACTACATCGGCGTCGTAGAAGCGATGTCACTCGTAGTTGGCTCGATAAAAGAGCTCTCCGCAAAGGACTCAACATACTTGGTTGGCGAAGATCTCTACTTCGCCGTTCGTTCAGATGCGAAATTTGGCTCACGCTCCCACCTTTCACAGGAAGAGATGATGAAGATTTTCGCGGAACGAGGTGGAGATCCTGACCGTCCGGGAAAGAGAGATCCGCTCGATGCTCTCCTATGGTTGGCACATCGAGATGGCGAACCCGAGTGGGAGGGCCCTCAGCGGAGCGGACGCCCTGGTTGGCATATCGAATGTTGCGCAATAGCTCTTAACTACTTGGCGCCTGATCGCGAGAGCGAGACAGCTATCGATATCCAAGGAGGAGGAAGCGATCTCATCTTCCCTCACCACGAGATGTCTGCAGCTCAGGCACAGATACTCGAAGGGCGAGAGTTTGCCAGCCACTATGTCCATGCTGGAATGATCGGCCTCGATGGCGTGAAGATGAGTAAGTCTCTAGGAAATTTGGTTTTCGTCTCGCGATTGGTATCGGCTGGAGTGAGCCCAATGGCTATCCGTTGGGCTCTTATGGAGAGCCATTACTCAACTGATAGGTCTTGGAGCAGCGAACTGCTTCAGAAATCGCAAGTTTGGATAGATCGATTACAACGGGCGTTATCAATGATGGAAGTTGCGCCAACTGATGTGGTGATTTCCGAAGTGCTAGCGGCCTTGGCGGACAATCTAGATACTGTCCGTGCGCTCAGTGCAATCAAGGTTTGGATCGAAGAATCCGAGTCTGGCTCTACTGGTGGAAGTGGTGGCGAACTATCAAGAGCGCTCGATTCTCTTTTAGGTATCGCGCTCTAGTTTTCGTTTGAATTATTCTGTCGGCGAAGGAAACGTTCAACTTCACGAGCTAGTTCTTCGCCGGATTCCTCGCCAAGTTCATTGGCATCTTTAGATTCTTCGAGCGTTTTTATATATTCTTCAATGTCAGAATCCTCTTTGACAAGCTGATTTACTGACTCTTCCCATTGCTTTGAAAGATCGGGTAAGTCACCGAGTGGAAGACTAATCTCCAAGAAATCTTCAAGCCCATTTAGTAAGGCAAGCGTTGCCTTAGGAGATGGCGACATATTGGCATAGTGAGGTATCGCCGCCCATAGCGCGATCGCATCGATACCGCGCCGGACACATCCATCTTGAATAACTGCGAGGATTCCGGTTGGTCCCTCATATCTGCTTACTTCAACGCCAAGCCGAGCCGCGATATCTGGATGCGCGCCGGTACCAGAGACTGGGATTGCTCGAGTATGAGGAGTATCGGCCAACATTGAGCCGAGGGTAATAACAAGCTCAACTTCACAGTCATCGGCGAAATCGAGTAGTTCGCGGGCGAAGGCGCGCCATCGCATCGATGGTTCCACTCCGCGTACCAAGATGAAATCTCGCTCACCATAAGGATTGCGTTGAGCAAATATCTGAACGCCCGGCCAGGTTAAGCTGCGAACCATCGACCCATCGATGTAGATGAGCGGCCGATTAACCTGGAAATCGTAATAATCCTCTGAATCTACCTCTGCGATGAGTGATGCATTGAACTCATCCGGATTGATTTCGCCATTAAGATTCGAGAGGAGGTGCGAAATAACACCGGTAGCTGCTTCACCAGCATCGCTCCAGCCTCCGAATGCAATCACCATAATTGGGTTGCGCAAGGAGGGAATCTCATGAATCTCCACAGACCTCACCTTACGGTAACCTCCTCTCCGTGACGAATAACCAGCCCCGCAGACGAGATGGACTTCTCCGTGCCGCGATGGCAACCCGGGTGGTTATCGCAGACGGCGCCATGGGAACAATGCTGCAGGCGGCAAACCCCTCACTTGAGGATTTCCAAGGCCATGAAGGTTGCAATGAGATTCTCAATATCACTCGTCCAGATGTCGTCGCACATGTTCATGATGCATATCTTGAAGTTGGCGTTGACGCGATTGAGACAAATACCTTCGGCGCCAATTGGGCCAACCTCGCCGAATACGGCATCGAGGATCGAATCTATGAGTTGGCCCGCGCCGGTGCCGAGATTGCTCGAAAGTCAGCTGATTCTTTCTCGACGGCAGATAAGCCACGTTTTGTACTCGGCTCACTTGGCCCAGGTACGAAGTTGCCAACATTGGGGCATACAACATACGCCCATTTAAAGAGCGCATACGAAGTGGCATCTCGCGGCCTCATAGATGGCGGCTCCGATGCGCTCTTGATTGAGACCACTCAAGATCTTCTCCAAGCCAAAGCTGCGGTAAATGGCGCACGTGCTGCAATTCAATCGATAGATCGTGACATAGTTTTAATTGCCCAGGTAACGGTCGAAACTACCGGCACTATGTTGCTCGGCTCTGAAATCGGTGCGGCGCTCAACGCGCTTGAGCCGCTAGATATAGATTTGATTGGACTCAACTGTGCAACAGGTCCGGCCGAGATGTCGGAGCATCTTCGTTATCTAGCTAAGAACTCTCGCGTACAAATCTCGGTAATGCCTAACGCTGGCTTACCAATCCTCGGTCCAGATGGCGCGAGCTACCCGCTCTCACCAGATGAACTTGCAACAGCTCTAGATACCTTTGTCTCTGATTACGGACTTTCGTTGATTGGCGGATGTTGCGGCACAACCCCGGCACATCTGGCCGCTGTAGTTGCAAAGCTTGATGGAAAATCCGCCAAAGTTCGCGAGATTTCCGCTGAAACCGGCGTCGCTTCGCTCTATCAATATGTTCCGTTCGAACAAGATAAGACTTATCTAGCCATCGGTGAGCGCACCAACGCAAATGGATCAAAAGCTTTCAGAGAGGCGCTAGTCGCTGAAGATTGGCAGAGCTGTGTCGAAATAGCTCGAGATCAAATACGAGATGGTGCCCATCTCTTGGATTTGTCGGTCGATTACGTTGGCCGCGACGGGGCGAAAGATATGCATGAAATTGCATCACGTTTTGCAACTGCTTCAACCCTACCTATCATGCTCGATTCAACAGAGCCACAGGTTATTCAGGCAGGACTAGAGGCTCTTGGTGGTCGTTGCGTTATCAACTCAGTTAATTATGAAGACGGCGATGGACCATCTTCTCGCTTTGCGCGCATGATGCCATTGGTAAAGGAACATGGTGCAGCAGTGGTTGCGCTCACCATTGATGAGGAAGGCCAAGCTCGCACCGCTGAGTGGAAATTACGCGTAGCAGAGCGTTTGATCGCAGATCTCACAGGTAAATGGGGGATAGCTATCGGTGACATCATGATTGATGCGCTCACCTTCCCGATAGCCACCGGACAAGAGGAGACACGTCGCGATGGTCTAGAGACTATTGAAGCTATTCGAGAGCTTAAGCGACGCCATCCGCAGGTACAGACCACCTTGGGAGTAAGTAACGTCTCTTTCGGTCTTAATCCGGCTGCTCGCGTTGTGCTCAACTCAGTATTCCTCCACGAGTGCTATCAAGTGGGTCTCACCTCGGCCATCGTGCATCCATCTAAAATTATGCCGATTGCACGTATTGAGCCGCGCCAGCTCGAAGTTGCACTCGACCTTATCTACGATCGCCGAACCTTTGATGGCGATCAATGTACTTACGAT
>JBEGTC010000037.1:0-8536 GCA_041179565.1 Actinomycetota bacterium | reverse complement strand
CCACACACTTGGGCCTTGCACTGCTCGGGTCGTGAAGTACATCGCGAAGAGCGCTGCAAAGAACATCAACTCGCTTGAAAGCCAAACGATTGTTCCGACAGCGACCAAGTTTGGGCGGGTGATCTTGTGGTGAGTGCTCACATCTGTACTGGTCATAGGGGCATTATTCCCGAATATGAGCGGGAAAACATACTTTAAGGTGGCAAGAACCACTCTTTTCGCCCTCGATTTCGGGTGAAAAGGCTCACCTCTCCTGACTACAATTTGGCCATGGCAGAAGACCGCAAACTCAACATAGTTCTCTACTCCGATGATTCAACCACTCGTGCGGCGATTACCAGCGCCCTCGGTGGCCGGGTTGCACCGGATATGCCAGAGCACCGAATCCGTGAGTTTGCCACCGCCAACGCCCTCCGTCTCTACGTTGATTCAGTCAAGCCTGGCTCTGATGCGCCGATCGACCTCTTTATCCTCGATGGTGAAGCAGTCCCAGAAGGTGGCATGGGCGTTGCCCGCCAACTCAAGGATGAGGTTTACAACTGTCCGCCAGTCCTTCTAGTCGTGGCGCGACGCGAGGATGCGTGGCTAGCAGCTTGGTCTCGCGCGGAAGCGAGCGTCACCCACCCGGTTGATCCATTCACCTTGGCAAATACCGTTGCTGATTTAATTCGCAGCCACAACGTCGCAGCGATTTAACGACGATATCGATGGCCGCTCTGCTCTGGGATGGATATGTCGAGCGACTTAACGCAGGCCTTGATTTAGAAGCTAGCGAAATTCAATCGGTCCTTCAGGCCATCTTAGAGGACTCCGCCGATATTGAATCTGTTAAACGCTTCCTCTTAGCGCTCCATGAGAAAGGTGAGACTGCAGAGGAGGTCTCGGCCCTCGTAGCCCAGCTCTACAAGAATTCGATGCCGATCAATATTTCAGAGCGCGCCGTCGACACGGTAGGTACTGGTGGCGATGGCGCTCACACAATCAATATCTCATCGACAGCAGCTATCGTGGCCGCAGCTGCAGGTGCGCGAGTTGTAAAGCATGGCAGCCGTGCTGTCTCATCTAAGTCGGGCGCCTCTGATTTCTATAGTGCGCTCGGTATTGCTTACGACCTTGATGCAGCGGGAGTTGAACGCACCGTTCGCGAACTTGGTATCGGATTCTGTTTCGCACCGGTCTTCCATCCTGCGATGAAGAATGCCGCCCCCGCCCGAAAGGCGTTGGGAGTTCCTACCGTCTTCAACTTCCTCGGCCCGTTAGCAAATCCAGCCAAACCCAAGGCTGCTGCGGTCGGCGTTGCAGATGATCGAATCCACTTAGTTATGGCGCAGGTTATGGCCGATAAAGGCTGCGATGGTTTTGTCTTCCGTGGTGACGATGGTCTCGATGAGATAACTCTTGCCGGGACAACTTCGGTTTTGAGTATTGGGCGCGACGAAATTTCTAGCGATCGAATTGATGCCAAGGACTTTGGTTTAGAAAATGCTCCAATCTCAGCGATCGTGGGTGGCGATGGCGCGGAGAATGCCGAAATCTCACGACGAATTCTTGCGGGAGAGCGAGGTGCGCCTCGAGATATTGTTCTACTCAATACCGCAGTCACCATCGCAGCCTTTGATGGTGAATTGGATTTATCACTGCACGAGCGAATAGAGAAGTCGCTACCGCGCGCTATTGATGCAATTGATTCTGGGAAAGCTACCGAGCTTCTCCAGCGTTGGGCTTCACTTTCGACCGAGATTTCTTCGGCGCGCTGAAATTTATCGCCTCTTCTACGGTAAAGACCCCGAAGCCAGCGAGCCGCTCAAAGATTCCATGCAGTACATCTGTAGTGGCTCTGGCATCGTCAAGGGCTCGGTGGCTCGGAAGAATCTCCGCACCAAATATCTGAGCCAGAGTTGCGAGTTTGCAGTTAGGCGCCTCTTCGCGATCCAACACTCGACGAGCCAGAATGGCGGTATCTAAGACTTTCATCGCCGGCCATTCGAAGCCATGCCCCTTTGCCGCAAACTTGAGAAAGGAGAGATCGAATGGGGCGTTTTGTGCGACGAAGACAGTCGATTCATCTTCAAAGAACTCAAAGAGATCCGGAAGCACTTGCTCGATAGGCGGAGCTCCGGCAACCAAGAGGTCATCGATTCCGGTGAGATCTGTGATGTAGCTCGGAATTGGGTGTCGTGGATTTACGAGAGTTGAAAAGGTATCGAGAACGTGACCAGATCTAACTTTGACAGCACCGATTTCAGTGATGGCCGCCCCTAAATGTGCCGCCCCGCCACTTGTTTCGATATCGAGGATGACGAAGCGAGCATCATGGAGAGGCGTACCTAACTCTTGAATAGTTGACTGCCAGCTATCGCCGACATCGCTTGTATCTCGTCTCTCTCCCATAGGAACTGAGCGTAGATGATTGATATGACATTGCGATTACTAATACGCTATCGCCATGAGCGTTCATGATGCACCAGCGGGATCAATGCAGGATTGGCGAGCTGTAGGGCGGGGAGATAACGCGAAAGTTGGCATTATCTTCGTGCACGGCTTCACCGGCTCGCCAATTTCGATGAGACCTTGGGCGGAGTACTTTCTCCAGCGAGGCTACTCAATCTCAGTTCCGTTACTGCCCGGCCACGGAACTCGTCCGGAAGATCTTAATCAGGTGAAGTGGCAAGAGTGGCCAGCAAAGGTTGAGGAAGAGTTATCGTGGATGCTCTCTCAAGGGATGAGGGTCTTTATCTTCGGTCTCTCAATGGGTGGCGGAACGACTCTCAATATCGCGCTCAAACGCTCGGCAACTCTGGCTGGAATCGTTCTAGTCAATCCAATGGCCCATGTTAAATTCATTCCACCTCAGCTCGCTTGGGCGATCTCTCGATTCCAGAAGATGCGTGACTCGGTGGGGGATGACATCAAGCGTCCGGGAGTTACCGAACATGGCTACGACTCACTTCCTGCCGTCGGCGTCTATCAACTGTTGAAGATGTTGTCCTATAACCGCAAGCGCCTCCATGATGTAACCGTTCCATTGCTCTTATTTCACAGCAAAGAAGATCACACGCTTCCGGTGTCGAACACTGAGATCATCATGAACGGAGTTGGCTCAATCGAAAAACAGAGAATCGAGCTGGTAAATAGTTATCACGTTGCAACTCTCGATTATGACCAAGAGATCATCTTTGAGAATTCATTGATTTTTGTGCAGAGCCATATCTAGAGAACAGTGAGTAAGTTATTAAGGCGCCTCGGCGGCGAACGGGTTGCATCTGCCTTCCGTAGAGCGGTCTCTGGTGATCCACAAGGAAGACCGAGCTGGGCCAATGAGATGGCAATTGGAGACGATCGTGGACTCTATGGTCCAGAGAGCGATGTCTGGAAGGTTCATGGATCGCTAGCAACCTTGGTAGGTGGAATCCGAGCGCTCTTGATGCAAGCTGCATATCCGGCCGCGTTAGCTGGGGTATCACAACACTCTGCATACGACACTGATCCGCTTGGCAGGTTGGAGCGAACAACTCGGTGGCTCACAATTACTTCGTTTGGATCGACGGAAGCAATTGAGCGAGAAGCCAGACGGGTTAATGCCCTCCACAGAAATGTCTCAGGAGAATATGTAGGGCGGCAAGGCAATTTGGAGAGTTATCAGGCTTCGCAAGCGCGCCACCTCCTCTGGGTGCACTGTGCTTTTACTGATTCATTCCTCGTTGCATACCGCGCTCTTGGTCGAGATTCAGATAGATCAGTACCGAGATACGTCGAAGAGTGGGCGCTGAGTGCGCAGCCGTTGGGCTTGCAGAACGCACCGAGAAGCGATGAAGAGTTGAAAGATGTTCTGGAAGATTTTCTCAAATATGAGATTGGCGAAATAGCCCCTACTCGAAATATCGTTCATTTCATAATCAATCCACCATTCTCAAAGGCGGCGATGCCTTTCTATCGAACTCTCTGCAACGCGGCAATCTCAACTTTAGATCCGAGAGTACTTGCCGCCTTAGGGTTGAAGCGTAGGAGTAAATTTTGGCTCAGAGCCGTTTCGCCGATGCTTTACGGTCTCCAGTTAGTCCTCGGAAAGGAATCGCCAAGTCAGACAATTGCTCGCGAACGGATTGCTAGATTACGATGAGCGCTATGACCGACTGCATATTCTGCAAGATAATTCTTGGTGAGATTCCTTCTCAGAAGATCTTCGAAGATAGTTCTTACTACGCCTTCCTCGATATCTTTCCAGCGACAAGCGGCCACACTTTGGTAATCCCAAAAGCTCATCATGAAGATATTCACTCAATTGATGGAGATTTATATGCCGGCCTGGCGAAGACAGCGAAGAAGGTAGCTGACTTACTCCAGGTCAAATTGGATTCAGAGGGAACTTCGATCTTTCAAATGAATCGCGAAAGTGGTTGGCAGACTGTTTTTCATATCCATATGCATGTGATTCCGCGTTGGAGAGATGACGGCCTTCACAAACCATGGGATATCAAAAGCGCAGATCCGACTGAGCTCGCTCGACTACAAAAGTTGATAACGGAGTAATTAGGCGTTCAGCAGGTAGTTGATTACATCTGCTGCCTTCCAACCTTGAGGATAAATCTTCGCCAAAGATTGTGGTCCATCGAGATCAGAGCCCAAAGTAATCAGAGGCAATTCACGTCGCCCGTCAGGGCGTAATTGGCCGAGGCCGATGTTGGACATGAGCGCATTGCAAAGGCATTGCGAATGTTGCGCCTCGTCGACATTGCCCTTCTTGAATTCATAGGTCTTTAACGGTTCGCTCGGGCAGCGATAGCCGATCCCACCATTTTCTCGCTCGAACGGAGTTCTGAGATAACCGAGATCGCAAATCCTACTTCTCTTCTCATAATTTGCGTTATCAGAGAGAGAGTTGGGTAGTACAGCAACTTTAAATGGGAAGCCAGTGGGAGATGCGATGCCATCTGTCTTTACTGTGAGCTCTTCATTAGTGAGAGCGTCAATGACTTCTCGCTTGAGATCAGCGGTAAAGCCAGATTCATCGGCAAGGGCAAAGAGTGAGCCAACCTGAACGCCTTGTGCGCCATGAGAAATTGCTTCGCGGACCTTGGCGGGAGTTGCATAGCCGCCGGCTAACCAAAATGGAGAACCAGAGTTGGCAACTTTAACTAGATCCGCTTCATCTTGTTCAGTATAAATCGGGTTGCCTTCACCATCTTTAGACTTTCGATTGCGCGGGGGAGCGTTATGCCCACCGGCAACATGGCCTTCAATTACATACCCATCTGGCTTGGTTATCTCATCTTTATTGAGATAAGCAACTAGGGCATGCGAGGAGACAATCGCCAAGAACTGTGGGCGCTTAATCGGGAAGGTCAGCCCAGGGATGCAATCTGGATCAAATGAAATGAAGTGCTTGTTCTTGGTGTCTGCTACATCAACCGTCATTGCAACTGGCTTACCCTGCGCTAATTGATTTAATAAGTTCGGAATCTGTGCTGGAATTCCTGCGCCGATCAAGATGTAATCGACCCCCGCGAGCATCGCTCCAAAGAGTTGCGAAGGTATGCACATCTGAATCTTCTCGAGAAGATTCATACCAATAACTCCATCATGGCCCTCTTTGGCGAGCCACACTTCAACGAAAGATGCAGCTACTAGCAGATCGAGAGCATGTTGTACTGGCTTAAGCGTAACTTTGGGAACATCGATGTAGGGCTTATCTAGTTCCTTGCCACCTTCAATGAAGTAGCGATCGAGAATTCCTTTGACTACATCTTGATTGGGAAAGTGAGCTAGCGCCCTGCGGATACTGCCATCTGTATCGCCATCTTGCAGACGACGCGCGACTACTGAATCGATTGCAGTTCCAGAAATTACTCCGAGATGACCCGCTTTTGATACCTCTTTTGCGAGTTCGGCAGAAGATACGGCGATGCCCATACCACCTTGGATGATGGTTGGGTGAGGTCGCTGCGTCATGGGTCAAACCTAGGTGGTGAGAACGAGAACCCGCGAGTAATAATTATGGTGTTGCGCTTAACAAGTGAGAAGAGCCACCAAACTAGAGTTCCAAAACAGCCTTGCCCCACCTTTGAATAACTGGCTTCCAAGTTTCACGGAGTTCTACCTCACGAGCTCTTACTGTCTCGGCGATGGTAGTTTCGATTTGAGAGCGATCAAAATTCGAAAAAGCGCTATCTGGTTTGTTCTCCCAGAGAGAGACAATTGATGCATCTGCCTCAGGGTGGCACTGCAATCCGTAGGTAAGTTCGCCCACCTTAAAAATCTGGGTGGGGCAAGCCTGGCTTGATGCAATTAGTGTTGCGCCTTCTGGAAGTTCAGATACGTAGTCTTCGTGCCATTGAGTCGTTGGTGCATTGTGGCCGAGCGTCATGATGGCATCATCGGCAACCTGATTAATCCCATAAATTCCAATTTCATTCTCTTGAAGGCGCGAAACTTTGCCGCCAAGAGCTGCGCCAAGTAACTGTGCGCCTAAACAGATACCAATTACTGGAACTCCTGCTGCAACTGCAGTAGCAATCAAGTGACGCTCTTTAACCAACCAGGGATATTCGTCATCTTGGAGCGCGTTCATCGCTCCACCTAAAGGGATAAGTGCGCTCACGTGAGCCGGCACCGTTGTAGGGATGTCTTCGCCCGCATAGGCCTTTACAACTTCGATGGCGAAGCCGAGCTCAGAGAGCCAATCGGCTACCAAATGTGGTGGGTCTGTTGCGTAATTTTGAATGAAGAGGATCGTTCTAGCGGCCATATCGATAGTCTATCTGCCTATTGACTCCGCAATGAGCGGAGCGATGATGGGGGTAAAGCATGTCTTCCGAAACGTCGTTCTTTGAACTAGAGCAGGTGGAGCAGATTTCCGAACTGGAACGTTTTTCGGAAGAGATTTTACTGCTCTATGGAATCGAAAAAGCAGAAGTAAAATGTGTTAATTACGAATACAACGCAACAATGAGGGTCTCAGCTGAGAATCAGAGAGAATTTGCGCTACGTATCAATATCAACTCTCCCCGTAATCCGGCCAATCTAAAGGCGGAGATTGCCTTTGTAAATCTCATTCGTTCGGATGGGAGAGTTTCCGTTGCCGAGCCTATTCGCGCAAAAGACGGAAGCTCTTATATATCAATCAGCCATGCTCCTTCGGGTCGTACATTCCATTGTGTTCTCTATTCGTGGTTACCTGGAGTCGAGTTGGCAGATGAGCCCGAGTTAGATCAAATAAGGGCAGTAGGTGAAGCAATGGCAAAACTCCACCAGATAGCCGAACGGTTCATTTTGCCCCCTGATGCTAGTTTGCCGATTTTCTCTGATGCTATGTGGGAGACCGAGGATTATTTGGTTGGCTCCCGCAGTGAATTAGAGCAATCAGAGCGTAATTTGATTGCTAGCGCCATTGCAGTGATTCAAAACCATGTATCTGCGCTCTATCAGGAACAACAGCCACGGATAATTCATGCCGATTTTCATGGTGGAAACGTATTGTGGAGCGGTTCGTCTCTATCGGTTATTGATTTTGATGACTGCGGATACGGTTTGCCCGTACAGGATTTAGCCACCGCTATCTATTACTTGGATACCCCCGAGCAGGATGCCGCCCTACGCGAGGGATATGAGTTGGTTGCACCATTACCTCATTTATCTGATCTTGATTATCAGGTTTTTATGATGCAGCGAAGGATAATTCTATTGAATTATCTCTATGAGACTCAGAATGATGAGCATAAAGAACTCATACCAAGCTATCTTGAAGAGACGTTGCGTCGAGCTGACAAATTCATCGAATACACAAGATAGAAGTGGACGATACTGGGATCGAACCAGTGACCCCCACAATGTCAATGTGGTGCTCTACCGCTGAGCCAATCGTCCGGGTCTTATGAAGTTGTGGGGTAAGTGTAACCTAAGAATTTCTCGATGGTTTATCGAGCGTAATCATCCTCTATGCGCTCAATATCATCCTCGCCGAAATAGGTTCCACGCTGGACTTCGATAAAGATCATGACCTCATCGCCAGAGTTTCCAATTCGATGCTTCTCGCCGATAGCGACTTCGACCGACTGGCCAGCAATCGCCTTAAATTCTTTATCGCCTAGAACAACATCTGCTACCCCGGAGACTATGTACCAATGTTCTTCACGCTTCTGATGGCGTTGCAATGAGAGGCGATGGCCTGGTTCAACCCAGATTGTCTTGACTTTATAGGTTGGCGTATCTGCAAGGACTTGATAGCGACCCCAAGGACGCTCCGGACCCTCAAGGTATTCCTTAGTCATCGGCATCAGTCATCCGTTTCTTCGTTGAAACTCACGTTCTGCGTGGAGGTGGAAACGGGATTTGAACCCGTGTAGAGGGATTTGCAGTCCCTTGCCTCGCCTCTCGGCCATTCCACCATAGATAAAAAGCCACTCGGTCTAACTCGTTAAAGCTAGAGAGAGTGACTCTAAATCCGAGCGGACGACGGGGTTCGAACCCGCGACCTGAACCTTGGCAAGGTTCCGCGCTACCAGCTGCGCTACGTCCGCGTATTGCGGGCGCAAATCTA
>JBEGTC010000036.1:0-10376 GCA_041179565.1 Actinomycetota bacterium | reverse complement strand
GCTTCAGAGTTATTTATGCATATCTGGGGCGATGCAGGAGTGGCAGCCCGTAGCGCGATTGGCGTTGCAGAGCTGCCACTTAACTCACCTGTCGAGGTTGAACTGACAGTTGAAGTTGCTTAATTAGATAAACCTTGCAGAATAAAAGAGCCTCTCACAATTGTTGAGAGGCTCTTTCTGCTACTTGCCGCGCTTTTCTAGGCGATCGAGATCAGTAATGAGAACTGCGCGACCATCGAGCTTGAGCCAACCGCGACCAGCGAAATCCGCAAGAGCCTTATTGACAGTCTCGCGAGATGCGCCGACAAGTTGAGCCAACTCTTCTTGAGTGAGATCGTGATGAACAAAGAGGCCATCATCGGTCTTCTTACCAAAGCGCGCACCGAGGTCGATTAGCGCCTTGGCAACGCGACCTGGAACATCAGAGAAGACGAGGTCCCCTACAGCTTCGTTGGTGCGGCGAAGGCGTTGCGCTAAGCGAGCTAGAAGTTGAAGTGAAACATTTGGATTTTCGCGGAGCCATGGAATCAACTTCTCGTGGCTAAGCGAGAGCAACTTTGCATCGGTAACCGCAGTGGCGGTAGATGTGCGTGGCCCTGGATCAAAGAGTGAGAGTTCGCCGAACATCTCGCCAGGTCCAAGGATTGAGAGCAAATTTTCACGGCCGTCACCGCTAGAGGTTCCGAGCTTGAGCTTGCCATCGATGATGACATAGACGTGTTCGCCTTCATCGCCCTCTTTAAAGAGGATTCCTCCCTTGGCAATCTTTACTGAATCCATAGAGGCGCGAAGAGATGATGCCGATGCATCATCGAGGGCGGTAAAGAGTGGGGCGCGACGTATAACTTCATCATCTTGAGGCACGCGAGTACTTTACTCCTGTGACCGTGGATAGGGAAAATCGAAATCAGGCGAGAGCGATCTACCGCATCCTCACCAAGACCTACCCCAATGTTCGCTGCGAATTAGACTTCAAGAATCCCCTTGAGTTAATCGTCGCGGTTGTACTTTCAGCCCAATGTACCGATAAACGGGTAAATCAAATTACGCCAGCTCTCTTTAAGAAATATAAGCGAGCTAAGGATTATGCCAAAGCACCGCTACCTGAAATTGAAGAGTTCATTTACTCAGCGGGCTTCTATCACGCAAAAGCTCGCCATCTCCAAGGACTTGGACGAAAGTTAGTTGAAGATTACGGCGGAGAAGTTCCCAATCGAATCGAAGATTTAGTTTCGCTACCTGGTGTTGGGCGAAAGACCGCCAATGTTGTTTTAGGTCACGCTTTTGGAATACCGGGCATCACCGTTGATACCCACTTTGGTCGGCTCTCTCGTCGCTTTCATTGGACAACATCAATGGATCCAGTAAAAGTTGAACATGAGGTCGGCGCACTTATTCCAGAGCGAGAATGGACCAATCTGTCACAGCGAATGATTTGGCATGGCCGACGAATCTGTCATTCTCGCAAGCCTGCCTGTGGTGCCTGTCCGGTGGCAAAGATTTGCCCCTCTTACGGTATTGGTGAGACCGATCCAAAGAATGCGGCGCTATTGCTAAAGAGCGATGAGGATTTCCGATGAAGAAACTTCTCGCACTACTTCCATTGCTTCTCGTAATTGGCTGCGGCCAGCCGACTAGCGCAATTCAAGGTGAAGTTCTCTCCTGCGCCACTATTGCCGTCACTGAGAAAGCTTCGCCAAAGTCGGCGATCGAGTGCCTCGATGGTTCTGTCGGTGTGGATGTCACTGCAATAAAAGGGCCAGCAATCATCAATGTCTGGGGTTCATGGTGCGAGCCATGTAAGGAAGAGATCCCCTACTTCGCCGAGTACAACGCTGATAAGAGTGATGAGGTACTTCTTCTAGGGGTAGATGTGGAGGAGAAGAGCCCCGCAGATGGCCGTAAATTTGTCCGTGAATACGGCATTACTTGGCCGAACCTCTACGACGGAGATGGATCTACCCGTAAATACTTTGGTATGGGCGTGCCGGTGACATGGTTTATTGGCGAAGATGGCACAGTGGTGCATAAGAAAATTGGTGTAGTTAAATCAGCTGATGAAATTCGATCTCTGGCGAAAAAGTATTTGGGAGTCTCATGATCTTTGATGTGATTGTTGGAATCTGCGCCGTCGCTGCATTCGCCAGCGGTTATCGCGATGGTTTCATTCGCTCGCTTCTGCGCACAGCCGGCTATATCGCTGGCGCTATTGCTGGGCTCTACTTTGCTCTTCAATATAACCAGAGCGCTTGGGTGATCCTCGCAATCCTCGCGGGAGCTGGTCTTGGCAGCTTGCTCGGTCGAGTAGTTGCAAAGGCGCTGAAGGCGACGATTATTCGCGGTCCGCTGGCCTGGGTAAATTCATTGGCTGGCGCAGCGTTAGAGTTGGCGAAAGTTCTCGTCGTTAGCTACCTGATCGGAACTGTCCTGCTCTGGTCACCATGGGCTACCGGGCAGAACGATCTCTCAAAGAGCAAGATCTATCTCGAGATGAGCAAGCACGCGCCAAACGTGATTGAAAAGATTAAGGAAGAGGTTGAACGAAAGTTCGCTTAATCCTCGCTGCTCGCGCTCTTCAGCCCTTCTGAAATCAACTTCATCACATTGGGATCTGCCAAAGTTGTGGCATCTCCTACAGTGCGATTCTCGGCAACATCTTTCAATAATCGCCGCATGATCTTGCCGCTGCGAGTCTTTGGTAGCTCATTTACAACCATTATTTGACGGGGCTTTGCAATAGCGCCGATCTCCTTGGCGACATGGTTACGGAGCTCTTTGACCAGCGCCTCACCTTCAACATGTTCAACGCCACCACGCAAGATAACGAAAGCAACGATTCCTTGTCCGGTCATCTCATCGGCAGCACCAACTACTGCAGCTTCGGCAACTGCCTCATGTGAGACCAACGCTGATTCAACTTCGGTTGTAGAGATGCGATGCCCAGAGACATTCATGACATCGTCGACGCGACCCAATAGCCAGATTGCACCATCGTCATCGAACTTGGCACCATCGCCGGCAAAATAGGTGTTCTCCCAACGCGACCAGTATGTCTCTTGATAGCGTTCTGGCTCGCCCCAAATTCCACGTAACATCGAAGGCCATGGTTGATCGAGAATTAAATAACCTCCATGGCCATCACCTACCGGCTTGCCATTGTCATCAACAACTCTTGCGCTGATTCCAGGGATTGGTCGCATCGCAGAGCCAGGCTTTGTTGCCGTTACTCCAGGCAGTGGTGAAATCATGATCGCACCGGTCTCGGTCTGCCACCAGGTGTCAACGATTGGGCACCGTCCGCCACCAATTACCTGTCGATACCAGATCCATGCCTCGGGATTGATTGGCTCGCCAACTGAACCAAGTAGTCGAAGTGTCGAGAGATTAAATTTATTTGGAAACTCATCTCCCCATTTCATCCAAGTTCGAATCAGAGTAGGTGCGGTGTAGAGGATGGTTACACCGTATTTCTCAATGATCTCAAAGACTCTGCCCTTATGAGGAGTATCAGGCGTACCTTCATAAATCACTTGTGTAGCACCATTAATAAGCGGTCCATAGACCATATATGAGTGGCCAGTAATCCAGCCCACATCTGCGGTGCACCAATAAACATCGGTGCTCGGCTTGATATCGAAGATGACTTTATGGGTGTATGCGACTTGTGTGAGATATCCACCAGTCGTATGGAAGATTCCCTTTGGTTTGGCAGTTGTCCCTGAGGTGTAGAGGATAAAAAGTGGATGTTCGCTATCGAAAAATTCTGGCGTATGTGTGGCTGGTTGATGAGCGACAAGATCATGCCACCAGATATCGCGCCCTGAATTCCACTCGGTCTCTTGCCCGGTTCGTTTTACAACAAGAACTTTTTCAACGTGAGTCTCGCCCTTCAACGCCTCGTCGACGGCAGGTTTAAGAGCAAAGGCTGCACCTTTGCGGAAGCCACCATCTGCAGTAATTACCAACTTTGCATCGGCATCTTGAATTCGTGAGAGAAGCGCTTCAGCGGAGAAGCCACCAAATACAACTGAGTGAATTGCACCAATGCGCGCACATGCCAACATTGATACAACGGCCTCTGGAATCAGTGGCATATAAATTGCAACGCGATCGCCAGATTTGATTCCAATCTCAGTCAGCGCATTTGCAGCCTTGCAGACATCGCTCAGCAGTTCCGCATAAGAGATTGTTCGACTATCTCCGGGCTCGCCTTCAAAGAAGAATGCGGTGCGGCCACCATTGCCTTGCGCTACATGTCGATCGAGGGCATTGACTGATGCATTGATAGTTCCACCGAGAAACCACTTGGCAAAGGGCGCTCTCCATTCGAGGGCGGTATCCCAGCGGCGTTCCCAAGTGAGCGCCTCAGCTTGGCGCTCCCAGAAAGCAATTCGATCGGCATCTGCCTCGCGGTAGAGATCTCCGCTCGCGTTAGCTGCCGCGGCGAACTCGGGGCTCGGGGCGAAAGTTCTATTCTCGGAGGAGAGGTTGTCGAGGGTTTCAGCGCTCATGGCCGTTGAGATTACAAGGCAGAGGCGGGGCTGTATAGGGATTCTCTATCCCCAGCCCGCCCCCGGGCCGGCGCTTGAGGGGCGCACTTTTAGGGAGTATCCGCCCATGACTCTCGTAACCTTCCTCAGCTATCTCCTTAAATTCTTCAGCAACCAGGCGCTCTTAACCGCCTTGATCGCCCTCATCCAGCGCCTCCTCAGCAAGTAGCGCTCCCGGCGCCCCCTTTTCCGTTGGGATAGGGGTGGCGATTTTCGCTTACCTAGGGGTAGGTGGTTGGATTAGCCGTAAGCCTCGGTGAGCCAATGGAGCCGCATCGGATCGGGTTTACACCCTTCGATCTACCTATTGGAGACATCATGCCAATTGCAACCCCTGAAGTTTATGCAGCTATGTTGGACCGCGCTAAGGCGGGAAAGTTTGCATACCCAGCGATCAACGTCTCATCATCACAGACAATCATCGGCGCTATCCGCGGATTCGCAGAGGCGGGTTCAGATGGAATCATTCAATTCTCTTGGGGCGGAGCAGAGTACGCATCTGGTTCAACCGTTAAGGATCAAGTTGCTGGTGCGGTAGCGCTCGCAGAGTTTGCACACGTTGTTGCAAAGAATTACAACGTCAATATCGGTATTCATACAGACCACTGCCCAAAGGAGAAGCTCGACACATTTATGCGTCCGCTCCTCGAGCTTGGTGCGCAGCGCGTTAAGGAAGGCAAGCAGCCACTATTTAACTCTCACATGTGGGACGGCTCAGCAGTCGACATGAAAGAGAACATGATTATTGCCAAGGAACTCCTTGCAAAGTCCGTCGCTGCCAACACAATTCTTGAAATCGAAATCGGCGTTGTCGGTGGCGAAGAAGATGGCGTAGAGGCCAAGCACGATGCAAAGCTCTACTCAACACCAGAAGATGCACTCATGACTATCGAGACTCTAGGTAATGGCGAGAACGGTCGTTACATGGTTGCAGCAACATTCGGAAATGTTCATGGTGTCTATAAGCCAGGCAATGTCGTACTTCAGCCAAAGATTCTCGACACACTTCAGGATGCAGTAGCAGCAAAGCTTGGTCTCGCCGACGGCAGCAAGCCAATGGACCTGGTATTCCACGGTGGTTCTGGCTCACTACTTTCTGAGATCCGCGATTCACTTGATTATGGCGTAATCAAGATGAATATCGATACCGATACTCAGTATGCATTTACACGCCCAGTCGTTGATCACGTCATGAAGAACTACGATGGCGTTCTTAAGATCGATGGCGAAATCGGTAACAAGAAGGCTTACGACCCACGTGCATGGGGTAAGGCTGCTGAAGCTGGTATCGCTGCTCGCGTAGCGGTTGCTTGCGAAGATCTTCGTTCAACTGGCACATCACTTCTTAAGTAATTAACCAAACCTACGAGTCGGAAAGGCTTTACCAATGCCTGCATTAGTTCTACTGGGAGCGCAGTGGGGTGATGAGGGCAAGGGTAAAGCTACCGACTTGCTCGGAGATCGCGTCGACTACGTTGTTCGTTATCAAGGCGGCAACAACGCTGGCCACACAGTTGTAATCGGTGACCAGAAGTACGCACTACACCTGCTTCCATCTGGAATCCTTTCACCAAATGTTGTTCCAGTAATTGCAAATGGCGTTGTGATCGATCCAGCAGTTCTATTGCAAGAGATCAACGGACTTACCGAACGCGGAATCGATTGCAGCAAGTTGGTTATCTCAACCAATGCACATCTCATTACGCCCTACCACCGAACAATCGATAAAGTCTCTGAGCGTTTCTTAGGTAAATCTAAGATCGGTACTACTGGTCGCGGAATCGGACCTGCCTATGCCGACAAGATCAATCGCATCGGTATTCGCGTACAAGATCTCTTCGATCCATCAATTCTTCGCCAGAAGCTCGAAGGTGCGCTGCGCGATAAGAACCAGATTTTGATCAAGGTCTTTAACCGTAAAGATATTTCAGTCGATGATGTTCTAGCTGAGTACCTTGGCTACGCCGAGATTCTCCGTCCATATGTCGCTGACACGGTCCTACTACTAGATGAGGCGCTCAAAGCTGGTAAGCGTGTTCTCCTTGAAGGATCACAGGGCACTCTCCTCGATGTTGATCACGGCACCTATCCATTCGTTACATCATCGAACCCAACAGCTGGTGGAGCCTGTACCGGCTCTGGAATCGGTCCGACAAAGATCGAACGCGTAATTGGAATTGTTAAGGCTTACACAACACGTGTTGGCTCTGGTCCATTCCCGACCGAACTCTTCGATGAGGATGGCGAGAAGCTACGCACCATTGGTGGCGAGGTCGGTGTTACCACCGGTCGCGCACGTCGTTGTGGTTGGTATGACGCGCCTATCGCTCGATATGCAGTAAGAGTCAATGGTTTGACCGACTTCTTCCTCACCAAGCTCGATGTCCTCACCGGCTGGGAGCAGATTCCAGTCTGTGTCGCATACGAAATCGATGGCAAGCGCGTTGAAGAACTTCCATCATCTCAGACAGATTTCCACCATGCCAAGCCAATCTACGAATATCTACCTGGCTGGAAGGAAGATATCTCTGGTGCGCGCACCATCGCTGAGCTGCCAAAGAATGCGCAGGATTACATCACCTTCCTGGAGAAAATCTCAGGTGCTCCCATGAGTGCGATTGGCGTAGGTCCCGGGCGCGATCAAACAATCGTCGTAAAGGATTTCATCTAAACCATGAAAATCCTCCTAGTCGGAAGCGGCGGTCGCGAACACGCACTCGCACTAGGACTCCATGCAGACTCAGCTTGTACCGAGCTCCATGCGGCGCCTGGAAATCCAGGTATCGCAGAGGTGGCAACTCTCCATCCGGTTGCAGTTACAGATAACGATGCTCTTGTCGCATTAGCAAAATCGCTTTCTGTTGATCTCGTTGTCATCGGTCCAGAAGTTCCATTGGTAAATGGCGTTGCCGACCTAATTCGTGCAATCGGAATTCCAGTCTTTGGTCCTTCTAAAGCTGCAGCTCAACTCGAGGGCTCAAAAGATTTTGCAAAGGGTGTAATGCGCGATGCTGGTGTGCCAACTGCACATAGCTTTACCTGCACTTCAGAGGAAGAGATTAACCACGCACTCGATTCCTTCGGTGCGCCATATGTGGTCAAAGATGATGGATTGGCGGCTGGAAAAGGTGTTGTCGTAACTCACGATCGTGACCTCGCCTTAAAGCATGCCCTGAGTTGCTCGCGAGTTGTTATTGAAGAATTCCTCGATGGTCCAGAGATTTCACTCTTTGGAATCTCAGATGGTCGCAACATCCTCGCGATGGAACCTGCGCAAGATTTTAAACGAGCCTATGACAATGATGAGGGGCCAAATACCGGTGGTATGGGCGCCTACTCACCGCTGCCATGGGCGCCGGAAGATATTGTGGAAGAGACTTACGAGAAAGTCTTAGCGCCAATGATTGCTGAGATGGCAGCCCGTGGAACCCCTTTCATAGGCTTGCTTTACGCCGGTCTAGCTCTCACCAAGTCCGGTATTCGCGTTATTGAATTTAATGCGCGATTCGGTGATCCAGAGACGCAGGTTTTGATTCCTCGACTGACAACACCGCTAGCAACGCTCCTCTATAACGCAGCTACCGATAATCTCGATGACACAGTTCTCAATTGGCGCGATGAGAGCGCAGTGACTGTTGTCGTTGCAGCCGAGGGTTATCCGAGCGCACCGCAGACTGGAGCTGAGATTTCGCTACCCGCCACTTCTAATGCGCGGATTTACCATGCCGGCACTTCCAATAGCAGTGGGCGATTAGTATCAAGTGGCGGTCGCGTACTTACTGTGACTGGAGTAGGTAGAGATCTTGCAGCTGCACGTACTGCTGCCTACGAAACAAAGCAAGTAAGGGGAACCATGAGCGTACTAGCTAGCCGTTATGCATCTGATGAGATGCGTAAAGTCTTCGCGCCAGAGCAGAAGATCATCGCCGAGCGTAAGTTATGGATTGCAGTCGCTCGCGCCCAATCTCAACTCGGTCACCCAATTGACGCTGCGGTTATCGCGGATTACGAGAAGGTAATCAATAATGTCGATCTGGCATCGATCGATGCTCGCGAGAAGATAACTCGCCACGATGTAAAGGCTCGTATCGAGGAGTTCAATGCCCTAGCAGGACATGAGGCAATTCATGCTGGCATGACTAGCCGTGACTTAACTGAAAATATTGAAGCGCTTCAGATTCAGAATGGTCTCATAATCGTTCATGGAAAAGTTGTTGCTCTATTGGCACAACTTGCAGCTAAAGCTTCGCTCTACGCAGAACAACCAATCGCTGGTCGGTCACATAATGTGCCGGCGCAAATCACTACCTTGGGTAAGCGATTCGCATCGGCGGCAGAAGAGCTTCTCTACGCCTTTGAGCGCTTAGAGAGTCTGCAGAGCCGCTATCCAATGCGTGGAATTAAAGGCCCGGTGGGCACCGCTCAGGATTCAATCGATCTTCTTGGAAGTTCCGCTACACATCAGAAACTTGAAGAAGCGATCGCCAGCGAACTTGGATTTAATCGAGTATTAAATTCAACCGGTCAGGTTTATCCGCGCTCTCTCGATTATGAGGTTCTTACAACGCTGGTTCAGTTGGCGGCATCGCCTTCATCACTAGCAACATCCATTCGCTTGATGGCTGGAGCAGAGTTAGTCACCGAGGGATTTAAGGCAGGCCAGGTCGGATCATCGGCAATGCCGCATAAGATGAATACTCGCTCTTGCGAACGAGTAAATGGTCTTTCGGTAATTTTGCGCGGCTATGCATCGATGGTCTCAGAGCTTGCTGGTGATCAATGGAACGAAGGCGATGTCTCTTGTAGCGTGGTCCGTCGAGTAGCGATAGCCGATGCTTTCTATGCAATTGATGGCTTGCTGGAAACAATTCTCACAGTGCTCAATGAGTTTGGCGCATTTCCTGCGGTAATCAGCGCAGAGCTCGAGCGTTATTTACCATTCCTTGCGACAACTAAAATTCTTATGGCTTCGGTAAAGGCCGGAGTTGGTCGCGAAGTCGCACATGAGGCGATTAAAGAGCACGGAGTTGCTGCAGCGCTCGGTATGCGCGAAGGAAAGTCAAATAATTTATTAGATGCTCTCGCGAGCGATAGCCGTATTCCATTTGATCGCGACCAACTCGCAGCGCTAATTGGCAATCCACTTGAATTCACCGGTGATGCCCGCGAACAAGTTGGCCGCGTTGTAACAACAGTTGAGGCAATCGCGAAGAAATATTCAAAGGCAGCTAGCTACCAGCCGGGCTCTATTCGATGAGTGGATTTGGCGCAGCCGGCGCACCAGTTGCACCAATAATTGATGGCTGGACCCATATTCGCACCGGAAAGGTGCGCGATCTCTATAGCAATGATGAGGGCGAAATCCTGCTCGTTGCTTCAGATCGCATCTCTGCCTTTGATTGGGTATTGCCTTCGATAATCCCTAATAAGGGCGCTATTTTGACCCAACTATCGCTCTTCTGGTTTGAACTCCTTGGCGATATCGTCCCTAACCACATCGTGACTGAAGATGTTCCAGCTTCGGTAATGGACCGTGCTGTGATTGTGCAGCCGCTTGAGATGTTTGAGATCGAATGTGTTGCTCGCGGTTATCTCACCGGTAGCGGACTTGTTGAATATCGAGAGAACCGAGCGGTCTGCGGAAATTCTCTTCCCGATGGGCTCCAAGATGGAGCGAAATTAGATAAATCCATCTTCACTCCGGCGACCAAAGCCGAAGTAGGCGATCACGATATCAATATTGATTTTGAGAGTGCAGCTGCGATTGTTGGTCGTGATATCGCGGAGGACCTTCGTGCTACAACGTTGAAGCTATATGACACTGCT
>JBEGTC010000035.1:0-8660 GCA_041179565.1 Actinomycetota bacterium | reverse complement strand
TAACCCAAGAAGTTGGCCTGGTAGGCGTAGCCAATAATGCGGATAAGCGGGCCTTCGCCCTCTATGCGCCAGCTTTGGCACGTGCTCACCGCACCGGGGGCTGGATTTATCAGAATATTGCAAACCAGTGGGAGGTTCGCTGGCTCACTCATGAAAAGTTCATTGCGCTCTACGCCGATAAGCACAACCGCTTTAAGCGCCTACTTCGCTTCTTAAAGCGTGAAATTAAGAAAGTTAAATCTTTCGCTGAGTTAAAAATCTTCGTAAAGAAAATTATAAAAATTCTCCTTAAGAAAGTCTTAGGTCGTGGCTAAACCCACCATCATTCTGGCGACAGACAATGGCGTAGGCATGGGACACCTTGCCCGTGCGACGGCAATCGCACAGGCTCTCGAAGGTCGCGCAAATCCGATTATCGTCTCCGTTGCAGGCGCAGTTGCTGAGCTACCTGAGGCAACTGGCATTCCATGTGAATACATCCCTGGAAAGACCAGGGGCTGGATCTCACGTAATAAATGGGATCGATATTTCCGTGATCGCCTCTTAGCAATAGCTGAGGAGACTGGTGCAAGAGTTATCTCTTTTGACGGTGTTACTCCTTACCCTGGGTTTATTCTCACCAAGAACTCAAATTCAAATCTCACCACGGTTTGGGTTCGACGAGGTCTATGGCGCAAGAATCGATTGAGATTTGTACTGCCACTTCAATCTGCAGTCATCGACGATGTCATCGAGCCAGGAGACTTTGCTAGCGAATACGACAATGGACCAACATCAAAACGCAGAGATGCGATTGTGACATCACCAGTCTCGCTCTATCAAAAGAGCAGCGCGTTATCGCGTAACGCTGCCCGAGAGGCGCTTGGTCTTGACCAGAATCGACCAGCGGTACTTGTTCAACTCGGTACCGGAGATAGCGATATGAATGCAAAGCTCACCGCGGCTCTCAAGGGGCTCTCAAGTTGGCAGGATCTGCAGATTGTTCTCACCAAAGAGCCGGTCGATAGCAACGGTGTAACGCTTGTTCCGCAGGGGATGACAGTAAAGGTTGTTCGCTACTTCCCGCTGGCGCGTGCGCTCAAAGCATTTGATGGTGCTGTTACCGCGACCGGATATAACAGCGCGCACGAACTTCTACCTGCTCAAGTGCCAACGGTATTTATCGCAAATATTCGAGGCACCGATTTGCAAGAGACACGTGCGCAATGGTGTGCAGATAAAGGCTTCGCGCTGAGGGCAGATCAGTCAGATCTAACTGACATTCAGAAAACTGTTAGCAAGTTACAGAATCTAGAAGTACGTAGCGCTTTAGCAGAGCGATGCAAGGAACTCCCTGCCACAAATGGCGCCTTTGAAATAGCTGAAACGCTCCTAGAGTTCGCTGCAAACCCACCGCAAAGAGATCACCTTCTCACAAGAGTTTTGCGGAGCGCGATTGGCGTTACATTGAAGAGTGCAATTTTTATCTATCGATCATTGAAGCCATACCAGAGCCAAAGATCTGTGAGTGATGAATTAGCGATCTTTAGCGATAGAACAGATGCAGAATTTCTACGGAGAGAGATTAAAGGTAATCGTAGATTTGAGCATTTAATTACCGGCGCTAGCGAGCACTACAAAAAGCGACGTCGTGAAATCGCTTCGACTGCATACGGCGAATAGTTAGGCGAGAAAAACTTTCTCAACGAGCTTGTCGATGAGGGAGTACCAAGCCTCTGGATCCATCGGCTGATCAACGAAATCATCGACCATCTTGCCAAGCGTGTATGCCTGTACCAGAACGGCACCTGCGCGTGCATCAAAGTCCGTTGCATAGAGCCCTTTGTTGCGCGCCTCTTCAATTAAATCTATGAGCGCATCAGTTAAGCGCGCCTGCTCTGCAGCAAGAGCTCTCTGGAAACGTGGGCTGTGCTCGACGCTAGCAATCGCCCGCGCACGTGAATAGCGAGTTGAAGAATGTGCTGGATCTTGAGTTAGGCGCGTAACTTTCTTCAGCCCCACTAAGAGCTCTTCTCGAGTTCTTGCAGAAGCGAGGAGTTCGATAAGCAGTTCAATGCTGCGATCTACCCAGATTGCATATCGTTGAACTTGGGCTGCCTCTAGAAGTTCGGAGAGATCTTCGAAGTGGTGATAGAGACTTCCCTTAGAGATGCCAGATTGTTCCAAAATCTCATCAACTGCAATCTCATTCGGCAGCTTTGTGTTGAGCAAATCAGCAGTTGTCTTGATTAACTTCGCTTTAGTTGGATGAATCACTTGCGGCATAACTAGATTCACTCTCTTCTACACATGCGCCTGCCTATATTCTATTGAAGAATTCAAAATGCGCTCGGTTAAATGAGCCAATAGACTGAAGGAATGCGCGCAGAAACCTCAGTCCAAATCAATGAAGTCATCGCAACACGTCGAAGCCCACGCTCATTTAATGGAGAGCATCGCCTTTCAGCCACCGATACTCTCGCAATCCTGGAGTCGGCTCGCTGGGCGCCTTCAGCCTTTAATGGCCAACCGTGGCGTTTCTTCCTTGGCCAGCGCGGAGATGAGACTTACGCCCAGATCTTGGCCTCACTCGGTGAGTTCAATCAAATGTGGGCGAAGAATTCATCAGCCCTTCTGCTTATCGCATCAACGACGACGAAAGCAGATGGTTCGCCATACGGTGAATATCTCTATGACTGTGGTTTAGCAGCGAGCCAATTAGTTCATGAGGCCCATGACCGAGGGCTGATTACACATCAGATGGCTGGATTCGATAAATCTCTCGCCCGAACCAATCTCTCAATTAGCGATAACTTGGTTCCAGTGATTGTTATCGCAATTGGCGAGCAAGATGCGCCAGAGAAGTTAAGCGCTCCGTTAGCTGAGCGCGAAGTTGCACCTCGTGAGCGGTTACCGCTAGATGCGATCGTTCTCAAGGGCCTTCCACAGTAACTTTAGAAGCGCGAGCGAATCTCCCAGAGATCCTTAAAGACTGGGTTGAAGAGAGTGCTGGATAGATATCCAACACCGCTCGAACCACCAGTTCCCATCTTCGAACCGATGGTTCGTTCCACCATCTTTACATGTCGATAGCGCCACTCTTGGATTCCTTCATCGATATCGACGAGACGTTCAGCAACCATGGCCGCTTCAGCATCGGTTCGATAGAGCTCTAACAGCGCATTCTGAACTTCACTACTACTTTCATATGCGACTGCCGGAGAGCGATCTAGGACAATGCTTGGAATGTGAAAACCACGTGATGCAACATAGGCAATAAATGAATCCCAGATTGAATTCGAGTCAGTGAGCTCCTTAATCTCCCGCTGAACCTCTGGCGGTAGATGCCCTGCCATCTTATTGTCGCGACGACCGAGAATTGCCTCCACCTTGCGAAATTGCGCAGATTGAAAGCCGCTTGAAGAAGATAAATACCCACGGAATGCGTTGAATTGAAGCGGCGTCATCGTCTCGAGAATATCTACCTGGGTAACGCAAACCTTCATGATTGTTCGAATTCGACCAAGGAGGGCGAGCGAATAATGCGAATCGCCGTTCTCGAGCGCTCTGCCGGCAGCGGCGAATTCGTGAATTAACTGCTTAAACCAGAGCTCATAAGTCTGATGAATAATGATGAAGAGGAGTTCATCGTGTTCTGGACCGTCAGATAGGGGTTTTTGCAGCTCAAGAAGCTCATCTACCTTGAGATAAGTGGTGTAGGTGAGAGCTGACTCGTATTGATCGCTCATGTGACTCGTGAATCCGATCCGGTGATTTCTTCGTACTTCTTAGAGATTGTCAGATCACGAAGACGTTGGAAGCCATCCCAAATCTCAACGTAAGAGGTTGGTAGAGGTGCGATTGCAAGGCGTATCGCATTAGGTGTGCGGTAATCCGGAATAACATTGACGAACTTGCGAAGCGCAACGCAGATCTGCGCTGCCTGTGGGTGACCTATTGAGATATGTCCGCCACGTTCATTTGGATCACGTGAAGTCAAGAGGGAGTAACCAAGATCTGCCAACCATGCATCGTAGAGATCGATCATCATCTGAGTACCGACAGCTGCCTTGTGTGCAATGGCTGCGATACCAGCCTCTTCAATCATCGAGAATGCTGTCTGCACACCGCGAATACCAATGATGGATGGCGATGCGATTTGAAAACCACGAATACCCGCAGCTTTAACATAGTCAGGTCCCATACCGAATTGATCTTCATTACCGAACCAGCCTTGGATTGGAACTTGAAGTTCGTTTTGAACTCGCTTACTTACATATAACCAGGCAGGAGATCCGGGTCCAGAGTTTCCATACTTATATGTACATCCGACGGCGAGATCAACTCCATTTGCATCGAAGTTCATCTCTATCGCGCCAGCAGCGTGGCTGGCATCCCAGACAACCCAGGCGCCAAAGCTGCGGACAAAGTCGGTAATTGATTTGATGTCGTTGCGAGCACCAGATCGGTATTGGATAACTTCAAAGGTAACGAGCGCTACATCTTCGCTCATATATGGCTTGAGGATATCAACCGTAATTCGCTCATTCTCGGAGATTGCTGGATCTTCGTTATTGATGATTACTAAATTTAGGCCAAGTTGTTTTGCAATCCCATCAAGGATGTAGCGATCTGTCGGAAAGTTAGCTGCGTCAGTAATGATGGTCTTTCTACCGGGACGAGAGTTAATTGCAGCTAGGCAGAGTTGATAGAAATTTACCGATGTGGTGTCACAGACAAGAACTTGTCCTGGCCCTGCCCCCAAGACCGAGCGGGCTAGGAGATCGCCGGCAGGCTGTGCCTCATCGACCCAGTGGCTCCATCCCGTGACAACTTCACGCCCCCACTCGTGAGTGAGAAAGTCATTGACCGCTCGAACGGTCTCATGAGGAAGGCGACCGAGGGAGTTACCATCGAGATAACAGAGATCTGGGTCGGTTATTACAAATTTACTCTTGAAATGGGCGAGCGGGTCGTTTCGATCAAGTTCTAAGGCGTATTCGCGGTCAGTAACCTTCATGGCGAAAAGGTACGCTCTCCTACCGTGGCGCGCAATCTTGTCAATATCGAAGAGGTCTCAAAGGCCTTTGATATTCGCCCACTTCTTACCAAGGTTTCGCTCGGAATCTCAGAGGGCGAACGTGTTGGAATTGTCGGTCGAAATGGCGCCGGTAAGAGCACCCTGATGCGAATCATCTCAGGTGAAGAAGCTCCTGATGCCGGCCGAGTCACTAAATCAAATGCAACCAATATCGGGTTCTTAGCGCAAATAGATAATGCGGATCCCTCTGCAACAGTTGGTGAAGTTGTTCTGGGTAATCGTGAGAAGCATGAATGGGCTGGCGATGCCCGTATCCGAGAAATATTCACCGGACTCTTCGGTGGTTTCGATGACCATTTGTTTGAGCGAACTTTTGGAAATCTATCCGGAGGCGAGAAGCGACGAGTTGGCTTAGCGAAGTTATTAATTGATGATATTCAACTAATTCTCTTAGATGAACCAACAAATCATCTAGACGTTGAAGGTGTTGCTTGGTTGGCAGCACATTTAAAGAAGCGGAACGATTTAGCGGTATTGGTTGTTACCCATGATCGATGGTTCTTAGATGAGATTACCGACCGCACCTGGGAGGTTGTTCAAGGTGCAGTTGAAGAGTACGACGGTGGGTATTCAGCGTTTGTATTAGCAAAGGCCGAACGATCACGACAAGCGGCAGCGACCGAGGCGCGTCGAAACAATTTGATTCGTAAAGAGCTGGCATGGCTACGTCGAGGAGCACCAGCCCGAACTACAAAGCCTAAGTTTCGAGTCGACGCTGCCAACGAGTTGATCTCGGCAGAACCTGCGCCGCGAGATGGAAGCGAACTATTGAAATTTGCTCTCAATCGATTGGGCAAGACTGTTCTTGAGACGAAAGATATGCAGGTTAAAGCCGGGGATAAAGAGCTTCTCTCGCACTTGACCTGGAATATCGGTCCTGGAGATCGCATCGGAATTGTCGGCATCAATGGCGCTGGTAAGAGCACCTTGCTGCGAGTTCTCGCCAGTGAACTTCAACCAGCAGCGGGCAAACTAACTACTGGAATCACAGTAAAGATTGCCTTTCTAACCCAGCATCTAGATGAACTTGACCCAACCTGGCGAGTACTTGAAGCGGTGGAGAAGGTTGCGCAATATGTTGAGCTGGGTAAGGGGAAGACGCTCTCTGCTTCGCAGCTATGTGAGCGCCTCGGTTTTGATCGCGATGGCCAGTGGACTCCTGTCGGTGATCTCTCAGGTGGCGAGCGTCGTCGCTTACAACTAACGCGCTTGTTGATGGATGCACCCAATGTCCTTATCTTGGATGAGCCAACCAATGATTTTGATATTGAGACACTTACCGAGTTAGAGGATCTGCTCGATAGTTTCGGTGGCACTTTGTTGGTTGTATCTCACGACAGATACTTCCTCGAGCGCGTGTGCGATCGTTTTGTGGGTTTGCTTGGCGATTTGCAGTTACGTGACTTACCACGTGGCGTGGATGAATATCTAGAACTTCGTCATCAACAATCCTTGCCGGTATCGAGCTCGGCGAATAAAGGAAAGAGTTCATCGGCTGCGGAAGAGCGTCAATTGAAGAAAGATCTAGCTCGCGTTGAGCGACAGATAGAGAAAGGCAAGGCAGAACTTGCGCGCCTTACCGCCGAGCAAGAAGCCGCAGTATCCGATTCTGAGAGACTTTTGGAGATTTCTTCGCAACTCATCAAGGTAAGCGAGGAGCTTGCAGCTCGTGAGGAAGAATGGCTCTCAATCACGGTGGCGTTAGAGGGGTAGAGATGAAGTCGCGCGAACATCAACGTCTAGACATCCTTGCAACAATCTCTGGCGTAATGATTGCTATTCAGGCGCGAGTAAATGGCGAGTTGTCTACGCAACTAAATAACGGCGTACAAGCTGCGCTCGTTTCATTTGGATCAGGATTGATTGTAATTGCGCTGATTGCGGTCTTTTCACCAACCATTAAAGAAGGTGCGCGCAATCTGCGAGGCGCCGTAACTAGAGGTGAGTTGCCACGTTGGACTCTTTTTGCCGGCGCTTTAGGTGGAACATTTGTCGCCATCCAAACACACGTTGTACCGGTAATTGGAGTAGCTATCTACTCTGTGGCATCTATTGCGGGCCAGACCGCTGCATCTCTCTTGGTTGATCGCCTCGGTATTACCGGCGGCGGAAAAAAGCAGATCACCTTCCGTCGCACAGCGGCAGCGCTATTTACCGTCTTTGCCGTATTTATCTCGGTCTTTGATCGAATTGAAGCTGCAGATCTCGCGCTATTTGCCGTATTTCTCGCTGGCGTGGCTGGAGCGGTTGTTGGCGTGCAGCGGGCGCTCAATGGTCAAATCAACGAGCACTCTCACCAAAGCTTCACCACTTCACTACTTAATTTTTTTATGGGAACAAGTTTTCTTACTCTTCTTCTATTCGCACTTTTAATCTTTGGCGATTCAGATATCTCACCGTTGCCAGCAGGTCCATGGTGGATTTACACCGGCGGTGTAATCGGAGTCATTTACATCGCATTCACATCAAAGATTGTTCAACATCTCGGCGTTCTTACCTTTACGCTCTTTAGCGTCGGTGGCAATCTGCTTGGATCGTTATTTATTGATTTAGTATCGCCAACAGAGGGAGTGCGAGTGAGCTGGTACTTAGTAACAGGTATTGCTCTTACCTATCTCGGCGTTATCGTGGGCGGCGTGAATAATTCACAATCACGGAGATTGCAGAAGCGATAATAAAGAAAGCTGCAATCGCATATGACGAAGTCTTTACCCAAGGTATCGATGCAGCATAGTAGCCAGCAAGTGTGATTCCAGCTCCCCAGAGAATCGCACCGATGATATTTGCAGAGAGAAATTTGTAGTAATTCATCTTTGAGATACCTGCGATAGGTGGAACGAAGGTTCTGATCCAAGGGAAGAAGCGAGCAGCAATCACCGCCCACCAGCCGGTCTGCTGATAGAAGCGTTCAGCGCTAACAATCATCTTCTGAACTCGAGGTGATTTGCGCTTATCCAAATATGGTCGGCCAACAACGCGACCTAGAACAAAGCCAACTTGATCGCCAAAGAATGCAGCGAGAACAATGATTGCCACTAGAAGTGCAATATTGACGTTGCCATGTGCCGCCGCGACTAAGCCCGCGCTAAAGAGGATTGAATCTCCTGGGAGGAAGAAGCCAAATAAGAGACCGGTCTCAATAAATACAATTGCACCAATCAATACATATAAGACAAAGGGCGCTAGCGAAGAGAATTGAGCATCAAAAGATGCGGCGTAGGCTGACATATCTCACTTTCTAGAGATTCGCTTTACCGCAGCTGCTACCTGAGTAACAACCTGAGCATCAAAGACGCTCGGCACGATAAATGAGGCGTTGAGTTGAGAGTCTGAGACGCAATCAGCAATCGCCTCAGCGGCTGCGACCAAGAGTTCATCTTCGATCTTGGAGGCACCGGCATCGAGCAAACCTCGGAAGATTCCCGGAAATGCGAGAACGTTATTAATCTGATTTGGCTGATCGCTGCGGCCGGTAGCAACAACAGCAGCGTACTTACGTGCGATGGCAGGATCGATCTCTGGATTTGGATTTGCTAGCGCGAAGACAATCGAACCGGTGGCCATCGAAGCTACATCGGCC
>JBEGTC010000034.1:0-8825 GCA_041179565.1 Actinomycetota bacterium | reverse complement strand
AAGTTCAATCTTTCGTAATTTCGCCTAAGGCAATCACAATTACAGCAGATGCCAAATCTAAGCACTTCAATGATGTTGATCCAACCTTGACTTATACCCTGACGGGAACACTAGTTGGCTCAGATACGCTGACTGGAACTCTCTCGCGAGCAACCGGTGAAAATGTCGGCACTTATCTCATCAGCCGGGGAAACTTGACTCCGGGAGCTAACTACACAGTTACCTATCAGAGTGCGAATTTCACCATCACAGCAAAGCCAGTAACGGTTACTGCAGCGGCAAAGACCAAGGTCTTCGGTGGAACCGATCCAGCGCTGACCTACTCCTTTACCCCGTCTCTCAAGGCTGGCGATACCTTTACCGGTACGCTGACACGCAGTGCTGGTGAAAACGTTGGCAGCTACTCAATCTTGATTGGGTCACTTGCCCTACCTTCGAATTACCAACTCCTCTATGTTGGAGATACTTTGACGGTTACTGCAAAGCCGCTATCAATTACCGCAGACAATAAGAGTAAGAACGCTGGCGATCCGACCCCAACTTTCACTTATCAAGTTGCCGGTTTGGTCAGCGGAAATACGCTCAGCGGCATCACTTATAACTTCTTCTCCGGTTCGCTCACCGATACAACTACTGTGCCGACCGCTGATGGAACCTACAACATTCGCCCATCAGATGCGCTATTTAGTAGTGGATCTGCAAGCAATTACACCATCACATATAACAATGGAACTTACTCAATAACTAGTTTGCAGAGCCAAGTTCTTACCTGGACAACTATCGGCAATAAGACCTATGGCACATCACCGACCGGTTCTGTCACATCAAATCAGAACCTAACTCCGGTAACCATCGTAAGTAACACAACTTCAATATGTACCGTGCCAAATAGCTCGGCCTCAGGGGCAACGATCACCTTGCTAGGCATAGGTGTTTGCGAACTCAAGGCGAGCCAGCCGGGTAATGGAACATATGGCCCTGCTACCGATGTAATCGAGACCTTTACCGTCTTGGCAGCACCGCTAGTGATCACCGCCTCATCGCCGACGGGAATCCGTGTTGGCGATGCTGTTCCAACCATTACTGCAAGCTACTCTGGTTTTGTAAATTCTGAGAACAGTTCGGTTCTTACCGCCCAGCCAACGTGCGTTACGACCTACACGATTTCGTCGGCTGCGGGAACGGCTGAAACTACCTCTTGTTCAGGAGCCGCAGCGGCGAACTACACCATCACGTATGTAGCTGGATCATTTGTAGTTGCAGCGGCCAATAATGGCAATAACAACAATAATCCGAGCCCAACGCCGACGCCGGTAGTCAAGAAGAAGACAACGATTGACTGGAAGAACCCAACTCCAATTTTCGTTGGTGATGCGCTAGGCGGTAAGGAGCTCAACGCAATCTTTAGCGTTCCAGGTACCTGTGTCTATACGCCAGCGCTTGGCACAGTATTGCCAGAGGGAACTCACACTCTCTCGGTAACTTGCACGCCAACAGATGGCATCAATTACGAACCACTGACTACAACTGTGACAATTCAGGTGAAGCCGGTAAAGAAGAAGGCATCAATCATCTGGTTTAACCCACAGCCAATTACATATCCAACTCCGTTGAGCCCAACTCAGCTCAACGCAAAGCCGAGCGTTCCTGGAACTTTGGATTACACCCCACCTGCGGGCACAGTGCTAGATCCAGGTACTCATATCCTCAATGTAAAGCTCAAGCCAAATGACCCTAACTACGATGAGCTCGAAGCTAAGGTCACAATTTTGGTTAAGAGTAAGCCGGCAGATCCAAAGAACCCGGAGCCAACAACTCCAACGGATCCAGCAAAGCCAGAGGTGAAGGAACCTGAGGCGCCAAAGAAGCCAGCGAAGGAGGCGGGACCTGCAGCAATCCCAGCAGCGAGAAATGCACCAGTTCTCCAAACTGCCGGAAAGGCTGCAGAGGTAATCACAGTTACTCCAAATGAGGAGAAGACCGGCATCATCGTCTCTGCTCCAGATTGGTCGCTTGCGATTAGCTCGACAACCAAATTCGTTCAAGGAGATACCGCGGATACCAGCGCCCGTGTCGTGATCGAAAAGGGAAATACGGTCACAACGAGTGGTACTGGCTTCAAACCATTTAGCCAAGTTGATGTCTTTGTCTACTCAACACCGACCTGGCTTGGTGCGGTAATTACCGACTCACTTGGTAACTTCACAACCACGCTTCCCATGCCGGCATCGCTACCGGAAGGTGAGCACACCTTCCAGGCAGAGGGATTGACGCCAGATAACATTGAACGTACTGCAGCAGTACCAATCACACTGATTCCAGCTGTCGCAACAGTTACACCGGGCGAGCTCCGCTTCGAGGTGTATTTCGGAATGAACTCCGTGAAAATTACTAAGGCAGAGGCTGCCAAAATCACTCGTAATGTAAAGGCAGCTCTTGCAAAGGCGGCTTCTGATGCGAAGATCACAGTCAAGGTAGTGGGTTGGGTACAGCCAAATCCAAAGCCGGGCGATATCAAATATCTCTCGACCTATCGAGCAAAGAATGTTGCTAACTTAATGAAGAAGTTGGGGCTCAAGGGAAGTTACTCACTCAACTTCCCAGGACTGGAGAAGGACAACATTCCATCAGCTCGCCACGCATCGGTGACGATTAAGTGGAGCATCTCTAAGAGCTCAGGCATTTAGCCAAATAAAAAATCCCCGCCTCTACACCCGAGGCGGGGATTTTTTATTTTTGTAACAGCAACTTATGACGCTTCGGAGATCCGTGATATTCCGCGACGAGACAAGATTGCTGCACGATCATCTTCAGAGAGGCCGCCCCAGATTCCGTATGGCTCCTGGATAGCCAAAGCTTGTTCGCGACACTTCAGTAGTACTGGGCATGATGCACAGACCGCCTTCGCTGCATTCTCGCGATTGCGGCGTCGTGGGCCACGCTCTCCATCAGGATGGAAGAACATCTCTGGATCCATGCCTCGACAAGCGCCTTGATATTGCCACTCCCACTCGTCGGCAACAGGACGTAAGGCCTCTGATCGCTCTGCGAATGTATTCATATCTAGCTCCTTGTTGAACTGCTTCGTGTAAGAGGAAGGCTACAACCGTTTCATAGGTTGTTCAAGGGGCTATCGCGCCAAATCTTCTTCAACTCGCCAATTGGAGTGAAATGTCCGAATTTCAACTGGTGAGGTTGGCCACTCTCAGCCATCCTTACCCCATGGCCGATGTCGAGGAAGAGCAGCTCACTGTAGCGGCGGTCGCCCGCCGCCTTGGCGTCGCCCCTGCGACCCTGCGGACCTGGGACCGACGTTATGGCCTAGGCCCATCGAGCCACGAGGCCGGAGAGCATCGCCGCTACTGCGCAGCCGATCTCGCAAAGTTGATGTTGATGCGCCGCCTCATTAGCGCCGGCGTTGCACCGAGCGATGCCGCCGAGAAGGCGAAGGCGAGCAAGGGCGAGGTTAAGCTCGAGAAGCTAGTACGAGAGTTTGAAGTTCGCGAAGATGTCGTAACCGGAATTAATAAAGCGCTGCAGGCATTTGATGTCGCATTTGTAGAAGAGATTCTTGACTCCCAACTCAACGAACATGGCGTTGAAGTTACGTGGCACGAAATCATCGTCCCTACACTGATTGAAATCGGTGAATCATGGGAGAAATCTGGTGAAGGCATTGAGATCGAACACGCCTTTACCGAGACCCTAAAGAAGGTATTACGAGATCGCTCTTCTTCTGTTCCATTGCCAGTAAATGCCCACCCAGTTGTTATTGCAGCGGTAGCTGATGAGCAGCACTCACTTCCACTCCATGCCTTAGAGGCGATGCTCTGCGAACTTCGAATCAAGACTCACTTCCTCGGTGCCCGAACTCCATTTGAGGCAGTCGCTTCGACGGTAACGCGAGTCGCACCGCCAGCGATTTTCTTATGGGCGCTACTGCCACAGAATGCCGACCCAGAGTTCTATCGAAACTTGCCGGTAATTCGACCAGCACCGCGGATTGTCCTCGGCGGCCCAGGTTGGGACCCAGATCTCTGCAGCGATGCCACCCTGGTGATGGGTCTCGGCAACGCCTGTGAAGAGATTAAGCGGGCAGTTGGCCTCTAAAGAGCAGTTAGAATTACCTCTCGGAACCAGCACTGGGAGAGTAGATGTCTATCGATTCAGAGAAGGTCGCGCTCCTTGGCCTCACATATGACGATGTGCTCCTCCTTCCTGATGCATCAGAGGTAGTCCCATCTGAAGTCAGCACTGCAACCTGGCTAACTCGCAATATCTCCCTCGCCGTCCCGCTCGTATCGTCAGCGATGGATACCGTCACCGAATCAGCGATGGCGATTGCCATGGCTAAAGCCGGTGGCGTTGGCATCATCCACCGTAACTTGCCGATTGAAGAGCAGGTTGCTCACGTGAAATTAGTTAAGAACGTCGGCCTTGCTGGTGCTGCCGTCGGTGTTGGCGATGATGGTTTCGCTCGTGCGCAGTCGTTGATCGATGCTGGCGTTGATGTCGTCGTTGTTGATACCGCTCATGGCCATCACCGCGCTGTTCTCGATGCGATTGCACGTATCAAGAAATTCTCGCCTAGTACCGACATCATCGGTGGCAATATCGCAACCCGCGCAGGTGCGCAGGCGCTGATCAACGCCGGTGCAGATGCAGTAAAAGTCGGTGTAGGTCCAGGATCAATCTGTACGACTCGCGTTGTTGCAGGTGTTGGTGTTCCACAGATCACCGCAATCATGGAGGCAGCTAAAGCATGTAACAAGGCCGGCATTCCACTGATTGCAGATGGCGGACTTCAATACTCTGGCGATATCGTCAAAGCGATTGTTGCCGGCGCTCACACAGTAATGCTCGGTTCGCTATTGGCTGGTTGTGAAGAATCACCGGGCGAACTCTTTGAAATCGATGGTCGCAAGTACAAGGGTTATCGCGGAATGGGCTCGCTCGGTGCGATGCAATCTCGTGGCGAGAAGAAGTCATACTCGAAAGATCGCTATATGCAGGACGATGTTCTCTCAGAGGACAAGCTCGTACCAGAAGGCATAGAAGGCAAAGTTGCCTATAAGGGGACAGTCGCATCAGTTGTTCATCAACTCGTTGGCGGTCTCCGTAGCGGAATGGGCTATGCCGGAGCTCCTGATATTGAGACCCTTCGTCGCGAAGGTCGCCTCATCCAGATTACTTCAGCAGGTCTCAAAGAGAGCCACCCACACGATGTTCTCGATGTGGCAGAGGCTCCCAACTATGGAAAGAAGGCATAAGTGGAGATCGAAATCGCACCAGGAAAACGCGCCCGCCAAGCTTTCTCATTCGACGATATCGCCATCGTTCCAAGCCGTCGTACTCGCACCCCAGAAGAGGTAAGCCTGGCCTGGCAGATCGATGCATATAAGTTTGATTTACCACTCCTTGCGGCACCAATGGATTCAGTGGTCTCACCGGATACCGCAATCGCAATCGGCAAACTCGGCGGCCTGGGCGTGCTCAACCTTGAGGGTCTTTGGACTCGCTATGACGATCCACGTATCCCGCTCGGTGAAATCGCATCGATGCCAGAGAAGCATGCAACTCGACGGATGCAGGAGATCTATGCCGCACCAATTCGTCCTGAGTTAATCAAAGAACGAATCGCCCAGATTCGCGATGCCGGCGTTACCGTTGCCGCATCACTCTCACCACAACGCACTGTCGAACTTCACGATGCGGTAATCAAAGCCGGCGTCGATATCTTTGTAATTCGCGGCACCACTGTTTCGGCAGAGCATGTTGGGGCAGAGGGAGAAGCGCTCAACCTTAAGAAATTCATCTACGAGCTCGATGTACCAGTCATCGTGGGTGGCGTTGCTACAACAACTGGCGCCCTCCACTTAATGCGCGCGGGCGCAGCTGGTGTCCTCGTTGGTTTTGGCGGTGGCGCTGCTCATACAACACGTACCGTTACCGGAATCGAAGTTCCAATGGCTACCGCAGTTGCCGATGTTGCCGCTGCCCGTCGTGAATACCTCGACGAATCCGGTGGACGTTATGTACATGTAATCGCAGATGGCGCAGTTGGTCGCTCTGGCGATATCGCTAAGGCGATCGCCTGCGGTGCAGATGCAGTGATGATGGGATCGGCACTTGCAAAGGCGGTTGAATCGCCAGGTCTTGGTTGGCACTGGGGATCAGAGGCTTACCACCCAGAACTTCCACGTGGTCGCCGTTTCAATGTGGGCACTGTCGGAACTTTGGAAGAAGTTTTAGTTGGACCTTCACATTCATCTGCTGGCGATATGAACCTCTTCGGTGCGCTACGCCGCGCAATGGCGACCTGTGGCTACTCTGATGTGAAGTCATTCCAACGCGTAGATGTTGTGATGCACCATGGGAAGTAGTACTTCCTCAGATAACAGAGCAATGGGTGTATTAGTTGTTGATTTCGGTGCGCAGTATGCACAGCTAATTGCGCGTCGCGTTCGCGAAGCACATGTCTTCTCCGAGATTGTTCCATCATCAATTACCGCAGCAGAAGTTGCAGCTAAGAATCCAGAGGCGATCATCCTCTCTGGCGGTCCATCTTCTGTCTATGCCGACCACGCGCCAAAGGTCGACCCAGCGATTTTTGCGCTAGGTATTCCAACTTTTGGAATCTGCTACGGATTTCAAACTATGGCAGCCGCTCTCGCTGGTGTCGTTGCCCAGACCGGTAAGTCAGAGTTCGGTCGAACCCCGCTCACTGTTAAGCCGGGCTCTAAGATTTTTGCAAACCTGCCATCGGAGCAATCAGTTTGGATGTCACATGGTGATGCGGTATCTGAGGTGCCATGCGGTTTCTCGATCTCAGCATCAACAGCTGATACGCCAATTGCTGCATTTGAAGATGCCACCGGAAAGATTGCCGGCGTTCAATTTCACCCTGAGGTACTTCACTCAGAGCACGGTCAAGCAATCCTCAATAACTGGTTGATCAACATTGCTGGATGTAAGCCGACATGGACCACTTCAAATATCGCCGAAGATGAAATCGCTAAGGCGAAGGCAGCGATAGGCGAGAAGCGAGTAATTTGCGGACTCTCCGGTGGCGTTGATTCAGCTGTTGCTGCTGCGATTATTCAGCGCGCCGTTGGTGACCAACTCACCTGTGTCTTTGTCGATCACGGCCTATTGCGTAGCGGTGAATCCGAGCAAGTTCAGCGAGATTTTGTGGCATCAACCGGCGTAAAGCTGGTGGTGGTAGATGCGGTCGATCAATTCCTCAACGCGCTAGCTGGCGTAACCGATCCAGAAGAGAAGCGAAAGATTATTGGTCGCGAGTTCATCCGCTCATTCGAACAAGCAGCGCGCGATATCGCAGCTGGCGGCGATGTTGAATTCTTAGTCCAAGGCACCCTCTATCCAGATGTAGTCGAATCTGGCGGCGGTACTGGTACGGCAAATATCAAGTCACACCATAATGTCGGCGGACTTCCTGATGATCTCCAATTTAGATTGGTCGAACCACTGCGCACACTATTTAAAGATGAGGTGCGTCAGGTCGGTCTCGAACTCGGCCTACCTGAAGCAATTGTCTGGCGCCAACCATTTCCGGGTCCTGGCCTTGGTATTCGAATCATCGGTGAGGTAACTCGCGAGCGTCTCGATATCTTGCGTGAGGCTGACGTTATTGCTCGCCAAGAACTCTCAGCGGCGGGTCTTGATCGCGATATCTGGCAGTGCCCAGTTGTCCTATTGGCCGATGTTCGAAGCGTTGGCGTACAGGGCGACGGTCGTACCTATGGCCATCCAATTGTCTTACGCCCGGTTTCTTCGGAGGATGCAATGACTGCAGATTGGTCACGCGTTCCTTATGATGTCCTTGAGAAGATTTCAACTCGAATCACCAACGAAGTTCGCGAGGTCAACCGAGTTGTCCTCGATGTCACAAGTAAGCCACCCGGAACAATTGAGTGGGAGTAGGAAAGAAGAAATGAAGAAAGTTGTTGCGATTTTCGCTGCCATTGTACTCACTGCGACGTTAGCGCCGGTCCTTAGCGCTGCCGAAAAGCCGGTATCTGTGCCTGGCTGCAAGCCAACTACAGCTAAGGGACATACGCCAGCAAAGGTGAAGCAGCCCCTTACACCGGCGAAGAAGTTTGCAAAGAATCTCACTCTCACCACAAATTGCGGCCCGATTGTAATTTCGCTCAATAAGAAAGCGCCTCAGACAATCACCAATATCAGCGCGCTGGCAAACGCTGGTTATTACAACAAGTCGCTCTGCCACCGTTTAACAACAGAGGGAATATTTGTTCTTCAGTGTGGCGATCCAACTGCTAGTGGTGGCGGAAGTCCGACTGGCTGGACAGGTTACGCCGATGAGAATCTTCCAGGTGAGGGCGCTAAGAACTATCCAGCTGGAACTGTCGCAATGGCCAACTCTGGTCCAGGAACCAACGGGTCACAGTTCTTCTTGGTCTATGCCGATACTCAACTCGGCCCCAACTACACAATCTGGGGACGCATCACCAAAGGTTTGGATTTGGTAAAGAAGATTGGTGAAGTCGGTGCCTATAAAGTTCAAGGCGACCAGGCTTACTACGTCGGAGATGGTTACCCAATCCAGATGGTAGAGATCATCCGAGCCTCAGCTCGTTAATAACAAATTTACTAATAATCAATTTGTATTGACGATTTTAAAGGCTTCTGCGATTCGGCCCTCAGGCAAGCCACCAAGACCGGCGTTGCGCTGACCCCACTCGCGGAGCATCTCTTCGAGGTTCTCCATATGGCCAGTCTGCGATGCATGTTCTTTTAACGCAGCAATCTTAAAGTGAAAAGTATCGGTGATATCTACGAAG
>JBEGTC010000033.1:0-8911 GCA_041179565.1 Actinomycetota bacterium | reverse complement strand
GAATTTATAAAGGTTGGTTGCGCAAAGGAAGAAGCTAAAGTCGATCCAACTGGAGTCGGCGACTCGTTTCGATCTGGTTTTGTCGCAGGACTTGCGTGGGGTCTCTCGCATGAGCGGTGTGCGCAGATTGGATCAATGGTTGCGACTTATGTCATCGAAACTATGGGAACTCAGGAGTATCGATTTACTAAAGAGCAGTTTATCGATCGCTTTAATGCTGCCTATGGCGACGAAGCGGCAGCAGAGATCGCGCCACATCTACCTTCGAAGTAGCGCAAGTTCCTCAGTGAAGGTGTGAATCAGCGCCTCAATATCGCGACTCTGATGAGTCGGATGGATGGTAAATCGCAGGTGTCCTTCAACTGGATATCCAAGAGCGGCAATGACATGGCTAGGCGAGAGATCCTCTGGCGAACAAGCAGAGCCGGCATCAACTAGAAGTCCTCGCTTTAGGAGCGCACGAAGCACCTCTTCACCAGAGATATCCGTGACAACTATTGAGAGATAGCGGGTATCGAAATCGCCACCAATCACTGTAACTCCTGGGATTGCAGCTAAATGGTTGCGCAGCTGGTTGCGCAGATCAAAGATTCGGGTGCTTTCGGAGATAGTCTCGGTAAGAGCGACTGCACTGGCAATCAGAAGCGGGAGTGAGAAACTTCCAGGAACTCTGATTGGAGCTATATGGGGCAGTGGATATCTGTAGCGGCTAGGGTTGTTGAGAATCATAAATCCTATTCCCGATGGGCCATTCCAGGATTGGGAGTCGAGAGTTACTGCTCGCCAATGTCGGTAGAGATCGCCGGTTGGCAGTGAGCGGGTAGCGTCGAGAACCACATTTGTGGAGAGCTCTGACCAGGGTCTGAGATCTTGTTCAACTCCGGTCTCGCCATTGACCGCCTGTAATGAAATGAGAGAACTCTCCGGGAGTGGTTCCAATTGGATGGCGCCGTCCCGATCTGCCCCAAGTTGGAGATGTCGAGGAGTTGCACGTGCAATCGCACGGATCTTTCCGACATCGACCGACGATGTGACGAGGGTGGTCTCGGGTTGGAGATGGCCGACCAGTGAGAGGTAGGGGAGAAGGTGTGGTTCGCCCACGATTTCAAGGGCTGTCGGCTCTACCGACCAAGCAGCGGCTATCTCTTCACGGGCTGCTTGAGAGAGTTGGCGGGCCATATGTGAGCCCTGAGATAGCTTCTTCGGATCACCCCAACCATTCTCGAAGGCGCTGGCGATGGCCTCACGGACCCGCGGGGAGAGCGGTGCCTCGGTAGTGAAATTTCCTGTGAGGTGAGCCACCCGAGGAAGAGTACCTGTAGCAGCGACTTCCGCCCAGATACGCCACTATCCTTAGCACCATGTCTGCACCTATTAAGCGCGCCCTCGCCGGGATTATCGGAGCGCTCATTGCTACCGCCACTCTGAGCGGATGTTCATTTAACTCCAACGAGATCTCTGGAATGGGTTTTCCTAAGGGTGTCTCGAGCGTCAACGATATCTCGCTCTCACTCTGGCAGGGAGCTTGGATTGCCGGTGGTGTAGTTGGAGTAATCACGCTCATTCTCATCTTATGGCCAGCGATCTTCCATCGAAAGAATGATGCAAAGAAGGGCGAGTTCCCTAAGCAGACTCAGTACAACATTCCGGTAGAGATTCTCTACACCGTCATCCCATTCATCATCGTTGCGGTTCTCTTCTATTTCACCGCCACTAAGGAGTCAAAGATCGTAGATCTAAAGACTCCGGCTCAACATGAAATCACAGTTGAAGGTATTCAGTGGTCTTGGCAATTTGGTTATCCAGAGGCTGGTAAGGAAGCGGTTGTTACTGGAACTCCAGAGAAGCCACCGACTCTTTATCTGCCACAGGGAGAGAGCGTTCGTTTCACAATTACATCGAATGACGTTGTGCATGGTTTCTGGATTCCAGCTTTTATGATTCAGATGCAGAATCTTCCCGATAAGACCAATTACCTCCAATTCACTGCAAACGAACTTGGCGAGTTCCCTGGTCGATGCAACATTCTCTGCGGTCGCAACCACACTCAGATGATCTTTAAGGTGAAAGTGGTAACCCCTGAGCAGTATCAGAATTACATCAACTCATTGAAGGTGAGCGCATAATGACTACATTTGCAGAGCGACCAACCGTGGCAGCACCGCGCAAAGGTGTAGAGCGTCGCGATTCGTGGGGAACTCAATTTGTAAAGACCATCACCTCTACCGACCATAAGCGAATCGGCTACCTCTATCTTGCAACATCTTTTAGCTGGTTCTTGGTGGGTGGAATCCTCGCGCTCTTCTTACGAGCCGAGCTCACTCGCCCTGGTATGCAGTTTATGAGCAACGAGCAGTACAACCAGATCTTTACTATGCACGGCACAATCATGCTCTTGATGTTCTCAACATCGCTCTTCGTCGGCTTCGCCAACGTGATTATGCCGCTGCAGATTGGCGCCGCCGATGTTGCCTTCCCACGTTTGAACATGTTGTCCTATTGGCTCTATTTCTTCGGTTCGCTGATGGCGGTAGGTGGCTTCCTCTCACCAGGTGGCGCGGCATCATTTGGTTGGACTGCATATGCACCATTAGCCAACTCAACTTACTCACCAGGAATTGGTGGAGATCTGTGGGTTATCGGTCTCACCGTTTCTGGTCTCGGCACGATTCTCGGTGGCGTTAACTTCATTACTACGATCTTTACGATGCGTGCTCCTGGTATGACGATGTTCCGTATGTCTATCTTTAGTTGGAACACGCTACTGACATCGATTCTCATTCTTCTAGCATTCCCACCACTTGCTGCTGCTCTCCTTGCGCTCGAATCAGATCGCCTCTTCGGTACGCATATCTTCGATCCGGCAAATGGTGGCGCGATGCTCTGGCAGCACCTCTTCTGGTTCTTCGGCCACCCCGAGGTTTATATTCTCGCGCTGCCGTTCTTCGGTATCGCTACTGAGATCTTGCCGGTCTTTAGCCGTAAGCCAATCTTCGGTTATAAGGGTTTGATCGCGGCAACAATCGCAATCGCCGCTCTCTCGGTAGCGGTCTGGGCGCACCATATGTTCGCATCAGGACAGGTACTCCTTCCCTTCTTCTCCTTTATGACCTTCCTTATCGGTGTTCCAACAGGTGTGAAGTTCTTCAACTGGATTGGAACTATGTGGCGAGGCCATGTCTCATTTGAGACACCGATGCTCTGGGTAATGGGCTTCCTAGTTACCTTCCTCTTCGGTGGTATTACTGGAATCATCCTCGCCTCACCACCACTCGACTTTGCGGTATCTGCTACTTACTTCGTTGTTGCACACTTCCACTACGTTCTATTTGGAACTGTGGTCTTCGCAATGTTCGCCGGTTTCTACTTCTGGTGGCCAAAGTTCACTGGTCGCATGCTCAACGAACGTCTCGGAAAGATTCATTTCTGGACCTTGTTCTTCGGCTTCCATACAACATTCTTGATTCAGCACTGGTTAGGTATTAAGGGGTTCCCTCGCCGCTACGCCGACTATCTAGCTACAGATGGATTTACCGGAATGAATATGATCTCTACAGTCGGTGCAGCATTATTGGCGCTCTCGATGATTCCGTTCTTTATCAATATCTGGATCACCCGAAAGAGCCCACTAGTAAATTGCGATGACCCATGGGGATATGGAGCTTCACTGGAGTGGGCGACAAGTTGCCCACCACCTCGCCATAACTTCACCTCGATGCCACGCATTCGATCAGAGCGTCCAGCTTTCGATCTCCACTATCCACACATCAAGACAGAGGGTCACTAATCTATGAAAGCCAATTGGAAACTCTTCGGAGGTTTAGCTGTCTTCTACGTGATTATGGCTGTCATCTACTGGTATGTCGGTGGCGAAGCAGTTGGTATCACTGGAATGATTCTCGCCGCATGTCTAGCCGGTATGGTCGGCTTTTACGTTTGGTTCACTCAGAAGCGAATCGGCTTTGATATTCCATCAGATGATCTCAATGGTGAAATCGCAGATGATGCTGGCGAACTAGGTTTCTACAGCCCGCATTCATGGTGGCCGCTACCGGTTGCGGTGAGCGCTACCGCGATGGCTCTTGGCCTCATAATCGGCTGGTGGCTTACCCTCATCTCACTAGGAGCGCTCGTCATTAGCATCATCGGCTTTGTTACCGAGTACGAGAAGCCGCTACCTTCCTCGCATTAATAGAGCGAATCTTCTTTGAAGCACCTTGAGCGTTTCGCTCCTTGGATCTTCGTCGTTATCTGGAGCTCAGGGTTTGTAGTCGCCAAGTACGCCTTTAAGAGTTCAGATGTTCTCTTCTTTCTCTCTATCCGACTCTTTATCGCTGCAGCGGCACTTGCTCTGCTAACGAAGGCTCTGAGGCAGCCGCTCCGACTGAGCCGCTCCGATTTCATATCGTCATTAGCGATAGGAATCCTCCTCCACACCTTTTATCTGGGCGGAGTGTGGGAGGCAATCGCACATGGTTCGCCTGCCGGTATCGCATCGGTTATTACCAGTATGCAACCAATCTTTGTCTCCCTTATTGCGATCAAATTATTGGGGGAGCAGATCAGTAGGCTTCAGAGCGTCGGCTTAGTTATGGGCTTCCTCGGTGTCGCCCTAGTGCTTGAGCCATCATTCGCGCGCTCTAATGAGATGACCGGCCTAGCCCTTGCTCTCCTCGTCCTTGGTTTAGCTGGTTCGACTACAGCAACGTTGTTGCAGAAGAAGATTGGCCACTCAATTCCGCTATTAGCAGGAACTACCTACCAATTCTTGATCTCAGCACTGGTGCTAGGAGCGATCTCACTCTTTCGCGGCGAAACTAAACTGAATTGGAACCTAGAATCATCGCTCGCGATGGCATGGGCTGTTGTTGTTACCTCCGTGATTGCGATATTGCTTCTGCTCTGGATGCTGACTAGAGGTAGTGCCGCGAGAGTCTCGAGCCTTCTCTATCTGGTGCCACCTATGGCGGCCGTGCAAGCCTTTGCCCTCTTCGGAGAAAAGCTAAACCCCCTCGCAATCACCGGGATAGCGGTAACTGCTACGGGGGTAGCTTTGGTACAGAGGCGCTAGACCACCTTAGTGATGGCCCTCTAGCTCTCTGCGCTCAGATTCGGTTGCCTTTGGAACAGCTACGGCATTTGCGCGAGAGATTCGATTGCGAATCTTATTCTTAATCGCACCAGCGCGACGAACGCCAGCGCCGTCGTACTCTGGGAGTTCAAGTGGAGCAAGTTGTTCGTGAGAGGTGAGAGTCCATGCCTTCTCTGGCGATATCGGCTCATGTACCTCAACGAACTCACCATGTGGAAGCCGTACCAACCGACCAGTTTCACGACCGTGAAGCACGAGTTCGCGATCAGCTCGTTGAAGTGAGAGGCAGATTCGCTTTGTCACGATAAAGGCAATTGGCGGTAGTACGACAATTGCAATACGCGAGAACCACATCATCTGGTTGATAGTCAGGTGGAAAGCAGTTGCGATGATGTCGTTACCGCCATTGAGAAGCGCAACTAATGTGAAGGTCAGTGCCATCGCTCCAATTGCAGTGCGATTAGGTGCATTGCGCGGACGATCAAGGAGGTGGTGTTCGCGCTTATCACCAGATGCCCAACTTTCGATAAATGGATAGAGGGCAAGGAGTGTGAACATGATTCCCGGGAGAATTAAACCTGGAATCAAGATGTTCCATGAGATGGTGTAGCCAAATGCATGGGTTTCAAGTGGGGGAGCCATGCGAACCAGACCATCGAGCCAGCCCATGTACCAGTCAGGTTGCGATCCAGCCGATACCTGTCCTGGTGTGTAAGGGCCATAGAGCCAGATCGGGTTGATCGATGCGACAGCGCCCAAAAAGGCGGTAACGCCAAAGACGATAAAGAAGAATCCGCCAGCCTTTGCCATATAAACCGGCATAAGTGGGTAGCCAACAACATTCTTCTCGGTGCGACCTGGACCAGGGAATTGAGTGTGCTTCTGGTACCAGACGAGCATCAAGTGAACTGTGATGAGTGCAAGGAAGATTCCAGGCAGGAGAAGAACGTGCACGGTATAGATGCGCGGGATGAAGGCCTCTCCTGGGAAAGCGCCACCGAATGCGAAGTAGGCGAGATATGAGCCAACTACAGGAAGAGCTTGGATGATCGCCTCCGCGATGCGGATTCCGGTACCTGAGAGAAGATCATCTGGAAGTGAGTAGCCCAAGAAACCTTCGACAATGCCGAGGGTAAGTAGGCCGACACCGATAATCCAGTTGAATTCACGAGGCTTGCGGAATGCGCCGGTGAAGTAAACGCGGAGGAGGTGAACAACGATTCCGACCATAAAGATCAGCGCTGCCCAGTGGTGAATTTGGCGCATCAACAAGCCACCACGAACTTCAAATGAGATATCGAGCGTCGATGCATAGGCGGCAGACATCTCGAGACCCTTGAGCGGTTCGTATGAGCCATCGTAAACAACTTCCTTCATCGATGGATCGAACCAGAAGGTGAGGAAGGTGCCAGATGCGAGAAGAATGATAAATGAGTAGAGGCAGATTTCACCCAGGAGGAACGACCAGTGATCTGGGAAGACCTTGGTCAGGTTCTTCTTCATCCACTTTGCTGCTCCGGTGCGGTCATCTACATATCCCGCAACATTTCCGGCGATTCGTTCGCGTGCTGTCATGATGAGCGCTCCCAGAAGCTAGGTCCAACAGGTTCATTAAATGGTGCTTGTGCAATCAAGTAGCCCTCTTCGTCGACTGTGATAGCCAACTGTGGAAGTGGGCGAGCGGCAGGTCCGAAGATCACCTTCGCTGCGCGAGTCACATCGAATGTTGATTGATGGCACGGGCAGAGGAGGTGCTTGGTCTGCTGTTCGTATAGCGCGACCGCACATCCCATGTGTGAGCAGATCTTAGAGAAAGCAATAATGCCTTCATGGGTCCATGAGAGGCGCTCATCATCTAAGTTGAAATCCTCAGGGCGAAGGCGGATGAGAAGTACTGCATCTTTGGCAATATCGTTGAGAGATCTATGGTCTTCACCCGCTGGTAGCTCTGGCAACGTCTGAGCTACTGCGCCGACCTCAAGATCGGATGCCTTTATTGGTCGATCGCCTGGATCGGTAACAAGGCGAACACCTTTCTTCCAGGATGTCTTGGTTAGTTCGTCGCCAGGGAGCGGACCTAAATCACGAAGAAGGAGGATTGGCGTCAGTCCGGAGAGTCCGAGCGCCAAACCCAATGTTCGCTTGATGAGAGGGCGACGACCTAACGCAGCTGCGCCAGCTCCAGCTTTGACGGTCTTAACAAACTCAGCGCGATCTTCATCTGGCGATCTAAATTCATGGCGCTCCGCAATAACTTCTTCATCAGGCATCAGATTCTTCGCCCAGTGAATGAGGCCCGCTCCGATGAAGAAGAGCGCCGCAGCCATACCGAGACCGAGGAGAAGTTGGTGCACGTTTGTCTCACCCATCACTGGGATAAAGACAAAGATGTCATCTGGAATAAAGATGTAGCTGACGATAAGAAGTAAGGTTCCTAGCGCAGAGAGGAGGAAGAGAATAGCTACCTGGTTCTCGGCTCGCTTTGCATACTTCTCGTCGAGGTCGCTACGACGATGTTGATGAGCTGGTAACCCTGGGTCTTTGATGAGTTCGATCTCGTTAGACATTTTCCGTTATCTCGCTTTCATCGCTAACCAGACTGCAACACCAATGAGCAGACCGATTCCTAGAGTCCATGCCAAGAGGCCTTCAGTTACTGGACCAACACGTCCTAACGCTGCACCACCAAGTTGTGGCTCAGCTTCAACAGACTTAATCCACTTGATGATGGATAGCTTCTCTTCTGCTGTCAAAGTCTTATCGCTAAAGACCGGCATAGATTGCGGACCGGTAACCATAGCTTCGTAGATATGTTTTGGTTCAACGCCCATCAAAGTTGGCGCGTACTTACCTTGGGTGAGGGCTCCACCTTGAGCTGCAAAGTTGTGGCACATAGCGCAGTTGGTACGGAAGAGTTCGCCACCTTCGGCAACAGATCCATCGCGCTCATAGTTGAGCATCTCATCGGTTGGTACCTCAGGCCCTGGTGCAAGTGATGCAACATAGATCGCAAGGGCGTTAACTTCTTCCGGTGTATAGACCGGATCCTTACGCATCGCCTGCTGACTCATATCAGCCATCGGCATGCGACCGGTTCCTACCTGGAAATCAACTGAAGCTGCGCCAACGCCGATCAGCGATGGTGCAACAGTTCCACCCTCTGCATTGAGGCCATGGCACGAGGAGCAACCTTTGAGGAATAGTTGCTTACCTTCTTCAATAATCGCAGAACGATCGGCGACCGATGGTGCGGTCTCAGTTACCGCTCCTGCTACCTGGAAGGTTGTTCCGATGGTTAGTAGGGCGAAGACCAAGAGGATCGGTCCAGCCGCTCGATGGCGACGAAGGCGTGAGAGACGCTTCACTGTTATTCCTTCCACATAGATACTGCGTTGATAAAAATTAACTTAATCTTCTTAAAAATTACTTGATGAGATAGATCGCCGAGAAGAGTGCAATCCAGACAACATCGACGAAGTGCCAGTAGTACGAGACAACAATTGCAGTTGTTGCTTGAGCTTGGGTAAAACGTCGAGCTTTTGCTACGCGTACCAGCACAATTAAGAATGCAAGAAGTCCGCCGGTGACATGGAGACCATGGAAGCCGGTAGCGAGATAGAAGATAGAGCCGTATGCATTGCTGGATAGGGTGAGACCTTCTTGGACAAGATGTGCATATTCGTAGATCTGGCCGGCGATAAAGAAGCCGCCCATAAGGAACGTGAGCGCAAACCACTCACGCATTCCCCAAGAAGAGAGTTTAAGGAGTGAGCCGGTACGTCGCGGTTGATAGCGCTCTGCAGCGAATACGCCGAACTG
>JBEGTC010000032.1:0-9193 GCA_041179565.1 Actinomycetota bacterium | reverse complement strand
TAACTCTGCAACGCCCACGTAATGGACATTACGGTGGCTTGCTGTGCGGTCCAGTCTTTAAGAAGGTCATGACATTTGTCCTTCAATCTGAACATGTAGCACCTACCGGAACCAAGGTTGCACGGGTGGCTCTTACCAAAGCCCAATTAAAGAAGATGAAGGCAAGTCAAGTGAGCGTGCAGAACTAATGTTGCGCCCATATGCTCAATATGGTCTCTCACTAAGTAAAGCGGCGGAGTTACTCAGCGCCGAGCGGAGGAATTTTCAGGATATAACCTTTACTGGTTTAACGCATAAAGATTCTGATGTGGAACCTGGAGATATCTTTCTGGCATTTCCTGGTGCAAGAGTTCATGGCGCAGAGTTCATCGCAAAGGCGAGTAAAGCTGGAGCGGTAGCGGTTTTAACCGATAGCGATGGGGCTGAGTTTCCTAACGATCTCCCAACACTTATCTGCCGTGATGTTCGCGAAGCTGGCGCCGTTCTTGCGAGTAGCTTCTACCGTTCCCCGACGAGAGATTTGCAGAGTATCGGCATCACCGGAACAAATGGTAAGACCACCGTTACAACAATTCTCCAGCAGATCTTCACCAAGATCGGGCGAGAAAGTGGCCTCATCGGCACAGTTGAAACTCGCATTGGTGCAGAGGTAATCAAGAGTGAGCGAACAACCCCCGAGGCACCCGAACTGCAATCACTTGCAGCGACAATGCGTGAGCGACATATGCGCCATCTGGTGATGGAGGTTTCTAGCCACTCTATCGAACTCAAGCGAATTATCGGTTCGCACTTTGCAATCGTTGGATTCACTAATCTCTCGCAAGATCATCTTGACTTCCATCGCGACATGGAGAGCTACTTCACAGCAAAAGCAAAGCTCTTCACGCATGAGTATGCCGACCTGGGATTTATCAATATTGATAGCGAATACGGTGAGCGGCTCATTCGAGAGATCTCAATACCAGCAATTGCAGTTTCTCGTCACAACGAGAGCGCAACTTGGCACTTTACCGACATACATCCAACTCCGAGTGGTGCAGAGTTCACAATTCGCGGCAAAGATGGAGTATTGATCGAATCGAAGACGAAAATGAGAGGTGCCTTCAATTTAGATAATCTCCTCCTTGCAGTCGCCATAGCTTACGAATGCGGAGTAGATCCGCTGGAGCTTGCGGCAATTCTTCCCACGATCTCTGGGGCTCCTGGTCGCTTGGAGAGCGTCAATGTTGGGCAAAACTTCTCAGCGCTAGTCGATTATGCACACTCTCCAGATGCAGTAAGTAATGTGCTTAGCGCCGTGAGGGAATTTACAACTGGCAGAGTCATAACGGTATTGGGCTGTGGCGGCGATAGAGATTCAAGTAAGCGGCCATTAATGGGTAAAGCGCTGGTAAGCGGAAGCGATATTGCGATATTTACGAGCGATAACCCTCGAAGCGAGGATCCGCGAGCTATCTTGTCGCAGATGGTCGGTGAAATCGAAGTATCCGCTCCATCTCAAATCTTCCCCGATAGGTTCTCGGCGATTGAGTATGCAGTCTCTCTAGCGCAGCCAGGTGATTCCGTAGTAATTCTTGGAAAAGGCCATGAGACAGGTCAAGAAATTGGCGGTGTCATAACACCATTTGATGATCGACTATCCCTGGCGCAAGCTATCGAGGCCAAACCATGATTACTATGAAAGCAAGCGAGATAGCTTCAATAGTTGGCGGAACTCTCCTTGGTGGAGAGATTGATGTAACCGCACCAGCCTTTCTCTCATCGAAGAGTTGCACACCAGGTTCAATTTTTCTCGCTATACAGGGTGAAAACGTAGATGGCCACCAATATATAGGTGATGCGTTTAGCAACGGGGCAGTTTTAGCGCTAGTTTCAAATCCATCAGATTTTCGATGTGTGGTCGTTGATGACGTTCAGAGTGCTATTTCGAAGTTAGCTAACCATGTTCGCAAATCTCTAACTAATTTGCATGTAATAGGAATTACCGGATCGCAGGGAAAGACCACCACCAAAGAGCTTTTAGCATCAATACTTGCTACCCGTGGCGCAACAGTTTCGCCACAGGGGAATTACAACAACGAGCTTGGAGTTCCGCTAACTCTCTTGCAGTGCGATGAATCCACTCAATATTGCGTCATCGAAATGGGTGCTCGCCATATGGGTGATATCGCTGCCTTAGCAAGAATTGCACTCCCTGAGATCGGCATAGTGCTTCGAGTTGCAGCAGCTCACTTAGGAGAGTTCGGTTCGCTTGCGGCAATTGCACAGACAAAAGGTGAGCTGATTGATTGTCTTGGCCCTCAAGGAATCGCAATTCTAGGTCAGTACGACCCTTACACCCCTGCTATGGCGAGCCGCCATTCCGGAGAGATATTGACTTTCGGCGAGAATGCTCATGATGATATTCGCGCCACCGATATTGAGTTGCGGGATGGGCGCGCACACTTTGATCTGGTAACACCTGAAGGTCGAAGCACGGTTGCGCTTCGACTCTACGGGCTACATCAAATCTCTAATTCACTTGCAGCAGCCGCTGCTGCGCATGCGCTGGGATTCTCCGCCGACCAGATTGCATCAGCTCTTTCAACTACAGATAACGGCGCTCGTTGGCGGATGGAAGTTCGAGAACTCTCAGATTTCGTTCTAGTCAATGATGCTTATAACGCGAGCCCGGATTCGATGGCGGCAGCTCTGGCCATGCTCGCTCACCTCGCTCAAGAGCGCGGGGGAGAGTCGTGGGCATTCCTTGGAAAGATGAATGAACTCGGCGAGTCTTCAGCGCAAGAGCATCGCAATATTGGCACCCTTGCCTTGAAGTTAGGTGTTGATCACTTGGTGACTATTGATTCACCTGAATATGGTCAATCACTGCCGGAAGGTTCAGCGATGGCAATTCATTACTGCACATCTCGGATTGAGGCGTTGGAGGTGGCTCGCTATATCAATCGTGGCGATGTAGCGCTCTGCAAAGCATCTCGATCAGAGAAGCTCGAGTTGCTTGCAGAGTCAATCGAAGAGATGTGGAACGAGAAGGCTCTTGCCTTTAATGAGGATGAGAAGGATGCACAATAAATGAAGGAAATTCTGATAGCTGGTTCGTTGGCTCTCTTCTTCTCGCTCTTCGGCACCCCGCTCTTTATTAAGTTTCTAGCTCGTCGCGGCTATGGCCAGTTCATCCGCGATGATGGTCCCTCATCGCACCATACAAAGCGAGGGACTCCGACCATGGGTGGCGCCATGATTATCCTCTCGGTCGTCCTCGCCTACTTCATTGCGCACTTGATCTCTGGAAATGCGGTGAGCGTCTCTGCACTCCTGGTCTTAGGCCTAGTTATAGCGCTCGGCTTTGTCGGCTTCCTTGATGACTATATGAAAATCACACGACAGAACTCACGTGGAATTAGTGCAAAGCAGAAAATTTTTGGTCAGGTTGTCGCTGCATCAGCTTTTGGCTATTTGGGTCTTCAATTCCCAGATAAAGATTCGCTCACTCCAATTAGTTTGCAACTCTCGACTGTGCGAGATACCTCAATTACTTTAGGAGTGGTGGCGGTCGTCATCTGGATTGCGTTTATGGTTACGGCAACCAGTAATGGCGTTAATCTCACCGATGGTCTCGATGGCCTGGCAACAGGCGCTTCAGTGATGACCTTTATCGCCTTCGTCCTCATTGGCGTTTGGGAGTTCGGCCAGAGTTGTGCGCTGACAGCGGCAACTGCAAATTGCTATCAAGTCCGCGATCCCTTGGATTTAGCGGTATTAGCAGCGGCATTCGCCGGTTCATGCACTGGATTTCTCTGGTGGAATGCCTCGCCCGCAAAAATCTTTATGGGAGATGTTGGATCGCTTGCCCTCGGTGGAGCGCTTGCCGGAATCGCAGCTTCACTGAGAGTCCAACTCTTACTGATTCCTCTCGGCGGGCTCTTTGTGATCATCACTCTCTCTGTTGCGCTTCAGGTGATCTACTTCAAGCTCACGGGAGGCAAGCGCCTCTTTAAAATGGCACCGCTGCAGCACCATTTTGAGTTGCTGGGATGGGGAGAGGTGACCATTGTCCTTCGCTTCTGGATCATCGCGGGCCTATCAGTTGCGCTCGGCCTCGGACTCTTCTATACCGATTGGGTAGCTAGTTAGAAGTGTTGAAATGGCGATAGCAAATCTCTACTCCTCACTGAGCGAAAAGCGCATCATTGTCGCAGGCGCTGGCGTGACTGGCTTATCTGTTGCAGCGGCACTCAAAGATCGTGGTGCTGAGGTAATCCTTGCTGATGAGAAGGTAGCGCATGTAGATGGCTATCAGATTCAGCTACCAACCCAGATTGCAGAGAGCGACTTTGACTATTTGATGGTCTCACCAGGTTGGCGAGAAGATCACCCGCTGGTAACTCTTGCTCGCAATACCGGCAAGCCAATTCTCAATGAGGTCGATTTCGCTTGGTCGGTTAAGAATGAGATTAATCCAAGTCAGAAGTGGTTGGCGCTTACTGGAACAAATGGCAAGACCACCACAGTTGAGATGGTTGCTCATATCCTAAAAACAGCTGGCCTGAATTCCGCCGCATGCGGAAATGTAGGTACGACCGTCATTGACTCAGTACTCAGTAAAGAGAAGTTTGATTACCTTGTACTTGAGCTCTCATCTTTCCAGTTGCACTGGCTTAGAGATGCGCAATTTATCTCTTCAGCAATTCTCAACATAGCCGATGACCATATCGATTGGCATGGCTCATTTGATAACTATGCAAACGATAAGTTATCGCTCTTGGAGAAATCCACAACAGGAATTCTCAATGGCGATGATGGCGAGGTCGTAGGGCGTACCAGCCATTGGTTAGGTAGAAAGGTTTTCTATAGCCTTGACACTCCGGCTCCTGGTGAGGTTGGAGTAGTTGAGGAGCTTCTGATAGATCGTGCATTTGTTGCAGATCCACAAGAAGCGGCAGTTATCGCAGAACTCACCGAAATTACTCCTACCGTTCCACATCAAGTCTCAAATGCCCTCGCCGCTGCCTCTCTCGCAGCGACTGTGGGAGTCAGCCATGAAGTAATTCGTGAGGCGCTCAAGACCTTCGCACCAGGTAAGCACCGAATCGAATTAGTGGGCGAAATCGGTGGAGTTAAATGGATTGATGACTCCAAGGCGACAAACCCTCATGCAGCGGCCGCCTCAATCTTGGCTAACTTCTCCGTCATCTGGATAGCTGGCGGTTTGGCTAAAGGCGCTGCCATGCCACCACTTGCCGAGCGAGTATGGGGCCGGCTTAAGGCTGCGATTTTGATTGGGGAAGATCGAGATCTCATAGCTAGCGCTCTGCGCGAGGTAGCTCCATATCTTCCAATTCATCTCATTGATCCACCTGCTGGCTATATAAAAGGTGGAGACTCTAATGAGTTTATGGAGAAAGTCGTAAGAAGCGCTAGTGAGATTGCGGTTGAGGGAGATGTTGTTCTGCTTGCACCAGCATGTGCTTCGATGGATCAATTCAAATCATATGCAGATAGAGGCGATCGATTTGCAGCAGCAGTGAAGGCGGTTCTAAAAATATGACAACTACTAAGGCTAAGCGAGCCCGATTCCTAAATACTCCAGTCAATCACTTCTATATGTTAATCCTCAGTACAGCAATTCTCGTTGTACTTGGCTTGATTATGGTTTTTTCTGCCTCATCAATCCACGCTATTGATACCAAAGGTTACGCACTGGCAGTCGCGCTTCGCCAATTTGTCTTTCTCTTAGTCGGCATCCCATTTGCGATATTTCTAGCTCGCCTCCCGCTCCAAAGTTGGCACTTCCTAGCAAAGTTGGGATTGATAGCCTCAATAGTTCTAGTTGCGATAGTGATGATTCCAGGTGTTGGTAAAGAGGTTAATGGCAATCGAAATTGGATTGATCTCAAGGTAATCGATATCCAGCCAGGTGAATTTACAAAGTTTCTGCTCATACTCTGGGCCGGTTACCTGCTCTCGCGCAAAGAGAACGCTAATCGGACTCGCTTTAACGTTATCGCACTCCTCCTCCCGGGCTTTAGTTTGGTGATGCTGGGAATTATGCGCGGCGGCGATTTGGGAACCACCTCAGTAATCGCCGCAATACTCGCCGGCTTACTCTTTATCTCAGGTTTGGAGCTGCGAAAGATGGGGCTGGTTGCTGCGCTCGGCTTTGCCACTTTGGCAGTTCTCATCGCTACCTCTGATTATCGACGCGCACGTTTCCTAGTCTTCCTCAACCCTTTTGCACCGGAGGAATACAAGAACTTCGGTTGGCAGCCAGCCCATAGCTTGCTTGGCCTAGCTAGCGGTGGGTTATTTGGGGTTGGTCTTGGCGGAAGCCGTCAAAAATGGGGAAATCTTGCAGAGGCCCATACCGACTTTATCTTCTCCGTCATTGGCGAAGAGTTAGGCCTCTTCGGCACTCTCTCAGTTCTCTTGCTTATCGGCACTTTAGTTTATTCAATTTTCCGGATAGCGCTCCGCGCACAAGATCCATTCTCTCGGTATGTAACTGCCGGTATTGGATGTTGGATTGGAATTCAAGCAATTCTCAATATCGGTACTGCAATCAGCGTACTTCCGGTGGTTGGTGTGACGCTTCCACTCGTCTCTTATGGCGGTTCTGCGCTACTCACGACAATCTGCGCTCTAGGATTTGTGGCAGGCGTAGCGCTGCGCGATAAGGAAGTTACGCGCGAAGTTATTCGACGCTTTGCAAAAAAGTAAAGAAAGGTTAAACGTGAAATTTCTCCTAGCTGGTGGCGGCACCGCAGGTCATATCGAACCTGCACTTGCTGTGGCCCGCGGGCTCAAGGAGCGCTACCCAGATTCAGTTATTGAATTTGCCGGCACCTCATCAGGGCTAGAAACCACGTTGATTCCAAATGCGGGATTTACCCTTCGACTCATTCCTAAGGTAGCAATTGCGCGAAGAATTTCACCTTCGCTGCTCACCGTTCCATTTCAATTGGCACGATCAATTCGCGCGTCATTATCAATAGTGAAGGGGCGAGATTGCGTTATTGGATTTGGTGGCTATGTTTCAGCTCCAATTTATATAGCAGCGGCTCTCACTCGTACTCCATTTGTCATTCACGAGCAGAATGCTCATCCAGGTTGGGCTAATCGAATGGGTGCGCGTTTTACCAAATATTTGGCGATCAGTTATCCGATAGACCGCGGACGCCTTTCAAGAGCGGCGCTCACCGGCTTACCTCTTCGAGATGATGTCTCTCGGTTAGTTCAGCAGGCATCAAAAAAATGGAGTTCAGCCCGAGAGTTGGCAAAGGCGAGAGTTGCCGAACAATATGACCTACGCGTCGATCAACCTTTAGTTTTTATCTTTGGCGGTTCTCAAGGTTCGCAAGCAATTAATCGAACCATTGAATCGGCAAGAACCGCTGGCGTTTTCGGCGAACTTTCAGTAGTCCATGGGGTTGGTAGAAACAATCCACTGCCAAGTGCTGATCACAGTTATCGACCACTTGCGTATGTAGAAGGTATGGCCGATCTCTATCTCGCTGCAGATCTAGTGATCGCTAGGAGTGGAGCTGTGACCTGCGCTGAATTCGCAGCGCTGGGTCGGTACGCCCTCTTCATTCCGCTGCCAATTGGTAATGGGGAGCAGGCGCTCAACGCTCAATCACTGATAGCGCAAGGCCGCGCAAGCATTCTCAATCAAAGCCAGTTCACTCCCGAATGGCTTAGTAAAAACTTAGGCGACCTTCTTGAGCGCAGCGCAGCAGCAGAAGTAGAGGGTGATGCGGCGGGTCTCGCCTCGGTCGATAAGATTCTCGCACTCATCGATAGCGCAATTGGAGGAAAATGACCATTCCGCAAGCGAATGCGCTAGCTATCAAATCGCTCTCTGGGAAGAAAATCCATTTTATTGGCATTGGTGGTTCTGGAATGAGTGGCTTAGCGCGCATCGCACTTGCCGATGGCATCGCTGTCTCCGGTTCTGATGCCAAGGATTCGACAGTTCTGGCCGCACTTGAGGCGCTTGGTGCGACGATATTTAAGAGCCATGCAGCCGAGAATATTGATGATGTAGACATTGTTATCTACTCAACTGCAATTGGGCCAAGTAATCCGGAGATAGTTCGTGCGTTAGAGAGATCGATACCAATAATCACTCGTGCAAGTGCGCTTGCTCTCTTGATGCATGGAAATGTCAGTGTGGCAGTTGCCGGAACTCATGGCAAAACAACTACCTCCTCTATGGCTACCGTCGCCTTCCAGTCATGCGGACTCGACCCTTCATTTGCAATTGGCGGCACCTTGACCGCTTCTGGATCTAACGCTCATCGAGGAACAGGTAGATACTTCATTGCTGAGGCAGATGAATCTGACGGTTCATTTGTGGCATACCATCCACATGCAGCAATCGTTACAAATATCGAACACGACCATGTTGACTTCTTCGCTACATCAGATGAAGTTACTCAAGTATTCCGTGATTTTTCGGCGACGATTGCAGCGGATGGGTTTCTTATTTACTGCGCTGACGACCCGGGCTCTCGCCAATTAGGGGAGTCGGTCACTCACTGCCGAACCTTCTCATATGGCACCGCCAGCGATGCTGATTTGAAGATTGACAATATTGAGCTATTTGCTCAAGGGTCACGTGCGCGAGCTATCTGGCGTGGAACCGTCGTCGGGCAGATTGAGCTGCAAGTTCCTGGCCACCATAACTTACTCAATGCAGCTGGAACTCTCGCCCTTGGTCTCGCCTTCGAACTCAGCCCTAGTGCGCTGATTTCTGGCCTCCATTCATTTAGGGGAGCTGGTCGCCGATTTGAACTCAAAGCCACAGTCAACGGTGTTCGAGTGATTGATGATTATGGCCACCACCCAACCGAGATTTCAGTGACCTTAGCGGCGGCAAGGCGTTATGCAGATGTTGGCCGAGTCCTTGTCATTTTCCAACCTCATCGATATTCGCGCACGCAAGCTTTCCTCTCGGAGTTTGCAGTAGCTCTCGATAAAGCTGATGATGTGACGTTGTTGGAAATCTATGCTGCGAGCGAGAAACCAATTCCAGGGATAAGTGCCGAACTCATTGCAGAAAAGATGGAACATGGGCGCTTCCTGCCAAACTTTGCCGATGCCGTTGAGCGAATTGTCTCTATCGCAGCACCGGGCGATGTAATCCTGACTCTTGGTGCGGGTGATGTCAGCTCGCTCGCTCCGATTATCGCCG
>JBEGTC010000031.1:0-9211 GCA_041179565.1 Actinomycetota bacterium | reverse complement strand
ATTTCGCTCTATCTCTCACTAAAGCAAGATGGCGTTAATGGATTTCGAATTGATTCAGCTCTCGAAGAGACTGGATCAGATCAGCTCACAGTAAGACAGCTCTCAATTTTGCGCGGTATGGTTGAAGGAAAGACCAATCACGAATTGGCGACCGAACTCGGTTTTAGTGTGAGCACGATTCGTCACGAGACTATGCGCATTTACCAAGCGCTCAGCGTCAGCGATCGAAAAGAAGCGGCAAAGAAAGCGCTCATTCTCTCGCTTCTTTAGTATCTTCAACCAGTGAAGAAGTCCGGATCATGGCTCCTGCCGTACCTGTTGGTCGGTCTTATTTGGGGCTGCTCCTTTATCTTTATAAAAGAAGGACTCGAGTTCTTAACGCCATTTGGAGTCGCATTTGTCCGCTGCGCTCTTGGCGCACTCACGCTCTATCTAGTTGCTCGCTATCGCAAGATCGAACTTCCCAAAGATAAGAAGACGCTCTTCTATATCTGGATTGTTTCGTTACTACTCAACGTCTTTCCAGGTGTCTTCTTCGCATATGCCGAGACCGCGGTAACTTCGATATTTGCCGGCATCATCAATGCCGTCACGCCTCTGGCAACGCTCATCGCAATTCTCTTGGTAAATCGCGCAGAGCAACCCAAATCAGCTCAGCTAATCGGCATCTTCATTGGATTTATCGGTGTTCTTGTTGTGCTTGGAGCTTGGCGTGGCGTTGGTGACAATCCCTGGTGGGCGATTGGATTGTTGCTCGCAGCAGTCATCGGTTACGGCTTCTCATTTCCATTTACCCGTCGCTATGTAATGCCACTTGGCCTTAAGAGCGAGGCGATAGTTTCAACACAGTTAATTCTTGCGACTATAACTCTCGCACCGTTCTTTCTAATGGGTGGCGCTATCGATAACGATTTTTCACTAGCGCCTGTTCTATCGATGATTGGCTTGGGCGTCTTCGGTAGTGGATTTGCTTATCTCTGGAACTTTCGAGTCATGGAGCTCGCCGGAAGTGCAATCGCAAGTAGCGTCACTTATCTAACGCCGGTAGTCGCCGTAGTTATGGGTATCTTGTTTCTGGGAGAGAAGATCACCTGGAATGAGCCGGTTGGTGCGTTGGTAGTTCTATTTGGCGCAGCCATCGCCCAAGAGCGCATAAAGATTTCTAAGCGGTAACTTCAAATCCCGCAGGAAGTTCAAGGCGATACTTTGCCAACTTCTCGCCATCTGCCAATAGCGCTCTCGTCGGACTGTCTTCAGCAATTAAGCCACCGCTGAGTACAACTGATCGCTCACAGAGCTCCAAGGCGTATGGGAGATCGTGGGTAACCATCAAGATTGTGACATCGAGAGATTTGAGAATTGAAGCTAGCTCTCGACGACTAGCTGGATCTAAGTTTGAGGAAGGTTCGTCGAGAACGAGAATCTCTGGCTTCATCGCCAATACGCCGGCAACTGCAACTCTACGTCGTTGGCCGAATGAGAGATGGTGCGGTGCTCGCTCAGCAAAATCGCTCATACCAACTTGCGCTAACGCATCATCGACGATTCGATCGAGTTCGGCACCTCTAAAACCCATGTTGTAAGGGCCAAATGCGATGTCCTCTCGAACAGTCGGCATAAACAATTGATCATCTGGATCTTGAAAGACGATACCTACTTGAGCGCGGATCTCTCTTAAATTTGCTTTATCACTGGCATCGATCTTCTTTCCGGCAATCAAGACCTCACCGCGTTGGGCGGCGTGAATGCCGTTGAGATGCATCACCAACGTTGTCTTACCGGCGCCGTTAGGGCCAAGTAGGGCAACACGTTCTCCCTTATCAACAGTGAGGTTCACGCCAAAGAGCGCTTGGTTACCATCAGGGTAGGCGAAGGCTAGGCCGGAGATATTGAGTGAAGGCGTGCTCATGCGAATGCTCCTGAGGCGATTGTGATTGCAATTGCCGCCAGTGGAATTACTGCAGCAAATATCTGATTGGACTTGGTAATTGTTGGTCGCTCGGTCTTTGGTAGCTCACCGTTATAGCCGCGAGCAATCATCGATGTGTGCACACGTTCTCCACGTTCGTACGATCGCACAAAGAGAGCGCCAGCTGTGCTCGCGATAAATTTCCAGTCGCGGATTCCGCGTTCTTCAAATCCACGCGATAGACGAGCGACTTTCATTCGCTCTAACTCATCGGTGATGACATTCATATAGCGCAACATAAAGGTCATGATTTGAACGAGTAGAGATGGCATCTTTAAGAGTTCAAAGCCACGCAAGATCTCACGTGCCGGCGTTGTACCGGAGAGAAGAATTGCTGTGAGTACGCCGATAGTTCCCTTAGTGATAATCGAAAGCGCTGCGATGGCACCAGGGCGTGATATTTCAATGGTGAGAATTTCAAAGCGCTCACCTTTGGAGAAGAAAGGCATCAAGAGAGCGAAGACGAGAAATGGAACTTCGATTGTTGCCCGCTTGAGAATGGTAAAGACAGGGAGCTTGGCAAGCGCCAATAAGGTTGAAATCAGTAGGCCATATCCAATAAATGCCCAGTAATTCTCGATAGGTGTTGCCACGCAGATAATGAGAAAGGTCAATAGAGAGAGGATTTTGAAGTGTGGCGGAAGTTCATGAATAGGAGAGTGGCGATGAATATATAGGCGCTCACCTACATCGTGGCCGTGGTGATGTCCGTGGGCGGCTTCACCACTTTCACGCATCAAGGTTTAGTCCTTCTTCCGCTTGCCGAGATAGATAAAGAGCCCGGTAGCTACCGCACCGGTTGCAACAACGCCAATTACTCCGGCAAGCCCAACAGAGGCACGTTCATTCTCAACCCCCGCGACTCCGTAATCGGCGAGTGCACTTCCTGCAGTTGCTGGATCCTTTGCTGTTTCAATAAAGCCAATATCGTTGGCAACTTTCTCAAGGCCATCAGGATGCGATGATGCGTAAAATGAGACGCCGCCAGCGAGTATGAGCGAGATGAGAGCGCCGCCAATGTAGAAGCGCTTTGCAGAGAGCGGCTTCATGAACGAATCTCCAGCTCTTGCACATTTGCTCGGTAGCCATAAACTAAGTCTGAACGGCTTGCCAACACTGCGCTAACTGTTAAGAAGGTAATGATTGCTTCGCCAATTCCAATAAGAATGTGAGTGCTCACCATCGCAGCAAGGACGGTAGTAGTTTCATATGTTGCCGTTGCACCAACTGCATATTGGAGAACGAAACCAAGAGCGGCAGCTGGTACCGAGATAAAGCCAGCGAATGCAGCAGCAACAGAAATTGATGCTTTCTTCTTTGGCATAACTTTGCGAACCAAGAGAAAGGTTCCGTATCCGGCCCAGACGCCGATGATCGACATATTAAAGAGATTGAGACCGAGAGCGGTAAGGCCACCATCAGCGAAGAGAAATGCCTGGATGATCAATACAACGGTGATCGCCAACGTTGCCGCGTATGGTCCAACTAGAACTGCGGCGAGTGCGCCACCGAGTAGATGGCCAGAAGTTCCGGCAGCGACGGGAAAGTTGAGCATCTGCACCGCGAAGACGAAGACTGCGGTTAGCCCCGCTAGCGGCGCGCTCTTTTCAGTGAGCTGCTCTTTCGCCCCCTTAAGGGCGGCAGCGACGCCGACGACGCCGGCAGCTGCGACGGCAGCCGAGGTCTTGAGATCGATAAAACCATCAGGAATATGCATGGAGCCCTCCGCCTAGATGCAAATGATTTGCAAGAAGAGAAGCGTACGTGGCGGCTAGCTAAAGCGCCACTTGAAGGGCGGCGCAGGAGCGGAAATATCCACCACTGCCCCATTGTTGGGTCTACAGTGCGCTCAATCGAGCGTAAGGGGGAGGTCGCAGTGAGCAACGACGATAACACCCACGATGGCGATGAGATTCTGACCGAGGAGATGCTCTGGGATCGAATCCCAGAGGTCACAGGTGAAGAGCGCGCCGATACCTATTACGAACTCAGCGCTCGCATCTTTGCTCGCGGCCAATATGACGAGGCGCTCGCTCTCGCAGAGACTGCGCGAGATATCTACTCAGAACTCGGCACCGCCGTCGCTAGCGAAGGTTTGGCGCAAGCGTATTCAGCGATCGGTTACAACCTCAACCAACTCAAGCGTATGGATGAGGCAGCGACTGCAATGTCGAAAGCGGTTGAACTCCTGCGCGAGAATAAATCTCCTATCGCTCTCGAGCTCGCCTGCACGCTCGGTGAGTGGTGGTACTCGTCGAAGAATTACGAGAAGGTAATCGAGACGATGTACGAGTGCGCGCAAGAGCACCTCGTCGATGGTAACAATATTGGTGCAGCAAACGATATGCACTTAATTGGTTGCGCACAGCGCGAGCTCAAGAATTACGAAGAAGCGATTATCTGTTTCCAAGAAGCTCGAGCTACTTTTAAGAGCGAGAAAGAAGTTCTCCATGTCGCTCGTTGCGATCAGAAGATTGCATCGTGCTACAACGAGCTCGGTGACGGCGAGAAGGCGTTAGAGGCAGCTCGCAAAGCGATCGATGTCTTCGAAACCGGCCATGATCATCGCCGTGAGACTTTTGCCCTTTACGAGTACGGACGTGCGGAAATTCTTCTAGGAAAGCTGGAAGATGGACTAGCTACTCTTGATAACGTCCTGCAGATAACTGCCGATGAAGAGAGCAAAGATTTTGAATTTATTATCGAAATTGAGAGCAAGATGGCCGTTGTTATGCGCCAGCTTGGACGGATTGCCGAGGCCGATGAGATTGATCGACGTCTCGCCTCAGTTCGCGAATCGCTCGGCTAACTCTTCCGAGGTAAGTGCTGCAAGGCCCAGTGGTACATCGCAATAGCTGCTGCAGCTGATGCATTCATAGATCGAGTCGAACCATATTGTTCGATGGCGTAGAGCACAGAGCAGATTTCAATTGCCTCATCTGACATTCCAGCGCCCTCTTGGCCAAAGAGCAGAACACAACTCTCTGGGACTTCCGATCCTTCAAGATTCTTTGAAGTTGGCACATTGTCGATGCCGATAATCGGAAGAGAGTTATCGCTACACCATTGGGCAAAGTCAGCGACTGTTGGATGGTGGATGACGGTGAGATATCGATCGGTCACCATCGCGCCACGTTTGTTCCAATCGCGCTTTCCGATGATATGGACCGCGCTCACATTGAAGGCATTTGCAGTACGTACAACTGACCCAATGTTGAGATCATGTTGCCAATTCTCAATCGCAATCTGCAGTTTATGTCTCTTGGTATTGAGGTCAGCGACAATTGCGGCGACGCTCCAATATCGATAGTGATCTAGGACATTGCGACGGTCGCCATTTGCTAGGAGCTCTGGGTCGTATTGTTCGCCGACCGGCCAGGGTTGAGGATGAGGGCCTACGCCAACTACCGGGAAGAATTCACCTGGACCAATCTCTGCCGGTGTCTTAATTTCCATAGCGGCACTCTAAACTAGTATCCATGAAGACTGTATTTAACATCGCGCTCGGCATTCACATCGTCAGCATCCTTGGCATCCTTGGATTACTTCTATCTCAGGTTCATAAGAGCCCACGTAAGTTAAATCCCGGCATTATCCATGCGACTCTCACTGCCCTTGTTGCAGGAATTGTGATGGTGGGAATCCTGCCGCAGATTGAGCCAGAAGAGAGCGTTAATCACGGAAAGATCGGCGTGAAGGCGCTCGTCGTTTTTGCAATTCTCTTCCTTGGATATACCAATGTGAAGAAAGATGCACTTAAGACTTGGGTCTGGGGAACAATGCTTGGCCTAACTGCACTTAACGTTCTCATCGCAGTCGGTATTTAACTCTTCCCGTGAATCGAAATCGCTCTGTTGTAATCGCCAGCATCCTGGTCGGGGTGTTGGCGCTTTCGCCTACCGGAGCGAGTGCAGCTGATTCATCGGCAATTACCTCAGCGTTCTCACGCCTGGTTACCAATAAAGATATGGCCAATCCTTCAGTGATTGTTGTTGATGAAGTAACTGGCGAAGTTGTTTATCAGGCAAATGCTTATGCACCTCGAAAGCCCGCTTCAGTTATCAAGCTACTTTCTGCGATGGCAGCATTTACCTACCTATCGCCGTCAGATAGCTTTACAACGTCGCTCTGGAGTGGTGTGGATACCAAATCTGTGGTTATTCAAGGATCACTTGATCCATGGATAAGTTTCGACGATAAATTGGCGCAGAAGCAACAACGTACGTCGCTGCCTCGAATCGAATACAACGCGCTCGGTCGATTGAAGAATGCCAATGCCGGTTCGACTGAAGGAACAACGATCTACGTCAGCAATCTCAACCCACAAGAGGTCCGCCATATAGAGGCTTTTCTCAAGGAGCGAAAAGCTTCGACTAAAGTCGTGCGTACATATCCGAAATTTGCACAAGCTAAATCAGCCAACATACTGCTCTCTTCAACATCTCCCACACTTGATGTCATCGTAGATTGGGCGCTTACCTGGAGCGATAATCTCGTCTCCGAACGAGTAGCCCGCCTCGCATCGGTAGCTGCAGGAAACCCACTCAATAGTGAGGGTGCAGCGCTTACCTTTAAGGCGATGCTTACAGATATGGGGCTTTCGACGAAGAATCTGGTTATCAAAGACGCGAGCGGCCTCTCGCACGATAACCGCATTACCGCAAAGCTAGTTGCTGATTTATTGATGATTATTTATCACAATCCAAAGTTTTCACCGCTAATCGAAGGTTTTCCGATTGGTGGCTTAACTGGCACCCTACAAGAGCGATTTATTGAAACTGCGCCACAAGCTATTGGGCTAGTTCGAGCGAAGACAGGAACTCTCAATGGCACGACAAATCTCGCCGGTTATGTCGAATCGGGAGATCGCCAATATATCTTTGTGATTATTGCTGACCGCCACAACCGAAGTTACACAATCACAAAGCGCGTTCGCGCTTTCGTGGATCGCGTTTTGGGAAGAATTGCAATACCAAAGCTGCCAGATCTCTTGCCGATCACACCGGTGGATACAACAACGGTAACTACTGAGAACTAAGCTCCAGCAGAAGGAATAGTTGGCGCATCTTCACCGCGCTCACCGCGTTCGTGGTGGCGGCGTCCTTCATGTTCTTCATGTTCTTCATGATCGTCGTCGTCACCAAAGATGTCGTACCACTCGCCATCTTCGTGCTCTTCGTGCTCTTCTCCACCACGATTTACATCTGGTTTTGCCACTCCTCCTTGTGTTGGAGCGGTTGGCGCAGTGTTACCAGTGGCATCGGGAGTTGAGGCAGACTCGCTCGGAGTTGCAGAGGTTGCGGGAGTGACTGTCTGGGCAATCTCTTGAACTTGGCTTTCGGATTGGGATGCGTTTGCGAAGAAGGCGCCAGTTGCAATCACCGCGCCAGCAACAAGTGCTGCTGCGCCGGGAAGAAACTTATTAACCTTGGTTACTTGAGCAGATGGTGCGCTGCTATCGGCAAGCTCAAACCACTCTGGCTTCTTATTCTCAGTCATTTCAATCCCTCCAACTCGAGAGGTCTGTGGCCTCCGATGTGATGTAAAAGTAAGGTCCAAACCTGAGAAAGTGCTGGGATTCAGCGTGAAGGATGCTGCCAATCGTAGATAGGCTACGCGTGTGACGAGAATCCGCGCCTATATCGACCTGATGAAGCTCCGGGTCGTAGAGCTCCTCATCATCACCACCGTCCCAGCGGTAGTTCTCGCAGAGGGAGGCTTCCCATCGATGGCCCTGCTGGCCTGGACTTTGATCGGTGGAACCCTCGCTGCCGGCTCGGCAAATGCATTTAATATGGTGATCGAATCAGAGCGCGACAAGTTGATGAAGCGAACTGCGAAGCGCCCACTAGTTACTGGCGTCGTCTCGCGAACCGAAGCAACAATTTTTGCCTGCACAATCGGCATACTCTCGCTCGCTATCTTCTATATCTTCACAACTCCGTTAGCGACTCTACTTACAGCGATTGCAATCTTGTACTACGTCGTCATCTACACCATTGCGCTTAAGCCGAATACTTCGCAGAACATTGTCTGGGGTGGTGCAGCAGGTTGTATGCCGGTCTTAATCGGGTGGGCTGCGGTAACGAATTCGCTGACTCTGGTTCCGGTTGCGTTCTTTATGGTGATCTTCTTCTGGACGCCACCGCACTTCTGGGCGCTAGCCATTAAATACAAGGATGATTACTCAGCGGCAGGGATTCCAATGTTGCCTTCGGTAGCAACCCGCGCAAATGTCATTGGTCAGATGTGGTTTCACACTATCGCCATGGTTCTCTGCTCAACTGCACTTATTCAATTGGCAGAGCTCCCAGTATGGACGCTAATGGCGACGGTTGCTCTTGGTGCGGTATTTACATTCCAGTTATTTGCACTTAAAGAGAACTCAGATAATTACAATAAAGTTGCTGGTGGCATATTTCACTGGTCGATAACTTATCTAACGCTGTTATCTGTTCTGTTAGTTGTAGCTCAGCTCTTGAGCGCTTGATCCAAATCTTTAATAAGATCATCAACATGTTCGAGCCCCACAGATAAACGTAGCGTTGAAGAAGTAATACCCATGCTGAGTTGAATCTCTGGCGTGAGGCGGCGATGAGTAGTAGATGCAGGATGAGTGACCAGAGATTTGCTATCACCAATATTGTTTGAGATATCAATGACTCGAAGCGCATCCATAAAGGCGAAGGCATCGCGCTGAGAGCCGTTAAATTCAATACCTATTGTGGAGCCGCCACCCTTCATCTGCTTAGCAACAACTGCGGCATCAGGATGAGACTTAAGCCCTGGATATTTAACGCTCTTAATTGCCGGATGAGTCTCAAGGAATTCGGCGATTGCCTGCGCATTTGAATTCATCCGCTCAACACGTAGCTCAAGGGTCTCAAGCGATTTAAGGAGCACCCAAGCGTTAAATGCGCTCAGCGATGGGCCAGTATGGCGAGTAAATGGCAACAACTTCTCATGAATGTATTCAAAAGAACCCAAGAGAGCGCCAGCGAGGACTCGACCTTGCCCATCAATGTGCTTTGTCGCTGAGTACATAACTACATCTGCGCCGAGTTGAAGCGGACTTTGCAAAACTGGCGAAGCCATTACGTTATCTACGATTACGGTGGCACCGACCTTATGAGCCAAATCGCTCACCGCGCGAATATCTGTTACCTCCAAGAGTGGATTACTTGGGGTTTCAATAAAGACCGCCTTGGTTGGCTTAGCTAGCGCTTTCGCCCAACCTTCTAG
>JBEGTC010000030.1:0-9514 GCA_041179565.1 Actinomycetota bacterium | reverse complement strand
AAACGAATCATCGAGCTTGAAACCGCGATGGCAAATATGGCCCTTGAGGTAGCGCAACTTCGAATCGAAGTTGATGCGCTCCTCAAAGAGAATCCACCAAAGTCTCTACCGAAGAAACGGAAGAGCGAAGTGATCGTCTATGACGAAGAGAAGCGATAAGGTCACCCCATGAGCGCACGCGAAAATTTAAAGAACGAGATCATCAATAAGGCAGTCGTCCACGGAAAGGTCATCCTCTCTTCAGGTAAAGAGGCTGATTACTATGTCGATCTACGCCGCATCACCCTCGACCATGTAGCGGCGCCGCTAGTCGGTGAAGTCATGCTCGATCTCACCAAAGATCTCGAATTCGATGCTGTGGGTGGTTTAACCCTCGGCGCAGACCCGGTTGCTACCGCGATGATGCATGTTGCTGCGCGCAACGGTCGCGCACTTGACTCTTTTGTAGTTCGTAAAGAAGGCAAGGCCCACGGCCTTCAACGACGAATCGAAGGACCAGATGTTGTTGGTAAGCGCGTCTTAGCTGTTGAAGATACTTCAACAACCGGTGGCTCAGTCCTTACCGCAGTTGAAGCGCTCAAGGAGGCTGGCGCAATAGTTGTAGGCGTGGCCGTTATCGTCGAGCGCGGTGCAAAGCAGGCGATCGAAGATGCCGGCTATAAGTACTACGCCGCCTATCAACTAGCCGATCTCGGCCTCTAACTCTCGAGCGCTTAACTTAAGTGGCACTTTGTCCGCCACTCTTTCAGCACCTCAAGGGCAACTGGAAGAACGCTCAAGAAGACGATAACTCCAATAATCGGTAGCAGGTACCTATCAATCGATCCGCTGATGCGATTACCGAGTATGTAGCCGGCACCGATGACACCTTGCGTCCAAATCACCGCACCAACTGCATTCCATAAGAGAAATTTCCGCGCTGGATAACCGATGATGCCAACAGTTGGATTGATCAACGTGCGCACAAATGGAATAAAGCGAGCCAAAATTAAAGCTTTACCAATTCCGTATTTTGTTAGCCAACGTTCAGTCTGAGCCACGCGCTCTTGGGTAAAGAAGCGACCGTTGGGACGATCAAATAACTTGCGACCATAGCGATTGCCCAAGAAATGCCCGACCTGCGAACCAATAATTGCAATGACCGGCGCACCAATAAAGAGTGAGAGAGCATCAAGGGATGCACCGCCGAGAATCTCAGCACCGGCAGATGATGCAGCGATTCCGGCAATAAAGAGGAGTGAATCTCCCGGAAATGCCAAACCAATGAGCAGACCCGTCTCAGCGAAGATGATTGCGAGGATTCCGACCAGTCCTAAATCTCCAACAATTGAGTGGGCATCAAAGAGGTTGGCAGCAATATTCATAAACTGAGGATAAGGTACGCGCCATGCAATCGCAGCAGAACGAGGGTATCTTTACCGAAAAGCTCCGTCCAACCTTCCACTTCACGCCTGCCGAACATTGGATCAACGATCCCAATGGACTCCTCTTCTATAAAGGTCGATATCACCTCTTCTTCCAACATAACCCATCAGGAAATCTCTGGGGCAATATGTCGTGGGGACATTCATCAAGTACCAATCTCGTTGATTGGCAGCACCACCCAGTTGCGATTAGCTGCACTGATACCGAGGGAATTTTTAGTGGTAGCGCAGTAGTTGATTACAACAACACCAGCGGTTTTGGCTCGTTAGATAACCCACCCCTGATTGCGATCTATACCGTTCATCAGAACGATGGTAGCCACCAAGCACAACACATTGCATATAGCCTCGATGAAGGCGCCACCTGGACCAAGTATGCAAACAACCCAGTACTTGATGAAGGTATGAAAGATTTCCGAGATCCAAAGGTTTCTTGGGATACGACTACAAATTCTTGGTTGATGACTGTAGCTAAACCACAGGAATTTAAAATCGCCTTCTATCAATCATCAGATTTAAAGAGTTGGACCCACCTCTCAGACTTTGGTCCCACAGGTGCAACTGGTGGTTGTTGGGAGTGCCCTGACTTGTTTTCACTTACATCACCAAACGGTGAGAAGCGTTGGGTCTTAATCGTCTCACTCAATCCAGGTGGCATCACTGGCGGCTCAGGCACTCAATACTTTATCGGCGACTGGGATGGAGAAACATTCTCTACAAATCAAAAGACAATTAAGTGGATTGATTATGGTCGCGATAACTATGCTGGCGTCACCTTTAGCAACGTTGCCGATGATCGCCGCATCTTCCTGGGTTGGATGAGCAACTGGGATTACGCCTCAAAGTATCCATCACCAATCTGGCGCGGACAGATGACATCACCACGCGAGCTCACCATCATTGAATGCAACGGCGAAGAATTTCTATCTTTGCTACCAATTGCCGAGCTAGATGTTGCAAGTGATTACACCTTTGAAGTCAGCGGCAGTGAAGATTCAATAATTACAATCGCAGATTACGATCGCGAAGTTGTAATTCGATATGACGCAGAAGTGAAGAAAATTTCAATCGATCGCAGCAACGCGTGGTTTGCCGATCTCGTCGACGCACCACAACTATCACCAACAATTAATCTCAATTCCTTTACCGTGCGCATCGTGCTCGACCATGGCAGCCTCGAGCTCTTTATCCCTGAGGCGGGCATCGCGATGACCAGCCTCCACACCCTCCCTGCTACAAGCGCAGTTCTGCAAAAAACTGCAAAAAGGTTGCCATAGAGTTATTGCGCCCACCTTCCCCCGCATATATCAAGAGCCCTACCTTTTACTCACAGCCGGCGCTCCTAGGAGTCGGCTAACCCGTGAAAGGAAATACTTCATATGAAGAAGAAGCTAAGCATTGCATCGCTTGCTGTTGCAGCAGTTGCTGCAGCAACAATCGTGGTGCCATCTGCTCAGGCTGCAGACACTGTAAATATCTACGGTGGTTTTACTGGAGCACAGGCAGAGGGATTCCAAGCTGAACTCGACAAGTTCGGTGCAGCAAACGGAATCACAATTAAGTTCACAACTCTTGCATCATTCGATACAGATATTCGCGTGAAGGTAAAGGCAGGACAGGCTCCTGATATCGCAATCTGGCCACAGCCAGGCGGACTTCTTGAGTACTCATCTGTTCTCGAGCCACTCGATAACCTTGTAGATCTCAAGGCGATCAAGGCAACACTCGTTCCAGGTTGGGACACACTCGCAGTTAAGGGTGGAAAGACATACGGTCTTCCAGTATCAGCAAACGTTAAGTCACTCGTTTGGTACAACCCAGCTAACTTCAAGGCTGCAGGACTTAAGGTTCCTACAACTGATGCAGAGCTCACAAAGCTCACAGCAACAATCAAGTCAAAGAAGCTTGGCTACCCATGGTGCGTAGGTATTGAATCAGGTGGAGCAACCGGTTGGGCTGCTACAGACTGGCTCGAAGAGTACGTACTTCGCTACGGTGGAGTTGCAACATACAACTCATGGTGGAAGGGCAAGACAGCCTTCAACTCACCAGTTGTAACTAAGGCAGGAAACAAGTTCGCAGAGATCGCTCTTACACCAGGCAACGTAAACGGTGGCGGTAAGGGTATTGCAGCAACATCATTCGGTGATACAGCTGCTCTCTTCAAGACAGATAAGAACAAGTGCTTCATGATGCGTCAAGGCTCATTTATCACTGACTTCTTCCCAGATGCAATCAAGGCTGCTTACAAGGCTAACGACTTCACAAACGTCGGCGTCTTCAAGCTTCCTACACCAGCTGGTGCAACAGATGCTGTTCTTGGCGGTGGCGATCTAGCTGCTGGCTTCAACGACAATGCTGCAACAAAGAAGGTCTTGGGATTCATCCTCTCTGACAAGCTTGGACAGGGCGATTACCTTTCAAAGTACCCTTCATACCTATCTGCTCACAAGACATTCCCATCAGCAGGTTACAAGAACCCAATCACAAAGAAGATTGCAACAATCCTTGCAGGATCTAAGGCATTCGGCTTTGACGGTTCAGACTTGTCACCAGCGATCGTTAATGCAACTGAGTGGAAAGAACTCACAAACTGGGTCGCAGGAAAGAAGACAATGAAGGCAGCATTCGCTGCAATCGATGCTTCTTGGTCAAAGGCGTAATTACACGCTAGCGATTAACAGTAAGTAAGAGAGTGCCGGTTAGGAGAATTCCTAGCCGGCACTCTCTACTCAAAGCGAGATAGTTAGAGTTAAATTAGCAGGTAGCAATCTAGAGAATCGAGATTCCCGTGAAAGATCTATTTGGAGCAGTCGAGGCCATCGTTCTTGGCATTCTCGCAACCATGTTCCTCTATTGGGTCGGTAATCTTGCAGTACGCAATCTCCCTCGAAGAATCAAGGCAGCGCTCGAGCCATATGTCTTTATCGGACCAGTTCTACTCATTATCGGCAGCTTCTTGGTCTGGCCAGTCTTTCAATCGCTACGTTTGAGCTTTATGGAGGAAGACCTCACCGGTGCAACTACCTGGGTGGGGCTACAGAACTTTAAAGATCTCTTCGATGAAGAGTATTTCGGCACGATGATCATCAATAACATCCTCTGGATTGCCATCGTTCCAATCGTGACCGTTATCGCAGGTCTTGCCATGGCGCAATTTGCCAACAATGTTGGCCCACGCCGTGAAAAAATATTTAAGTCAATCTTCTTTATGCCGATGACAATCTCATTCGTCTCGGCCGCAGTTATCTGGCGATATATCTACGCCTATGCTCCTGAGGGACAAGATCAAGTTGGTCTCCTCAATACAATCTGGACCGCACTTGGTGGCGTACCTCAGGCATGGTTACAGCTTCAACAATTTAAAATAAATAATCTGCTCTTGATGGTCATCTTCGTCTGGCTCAACGCTGGCTTCTCAATGGTCTTGCTCTCAGCTGCCATCAAATCAGTACCAGAAGATACTTTGGAGGCCGGCCGCGTCGATGGCGCCTCCACCCGTCAGATCTTCTTCAAGATCATCTTGCCTCAGATCTGGCCTACCGCTCTCGCGGTATTTATCACCACAGTTATTGGAGCGATGAAGATCTTCGACATCGTTCTTGCAATGACCGGTGGAAATTACAACACCACCGTGTTGGCTCAGACCTTCTTCCTCGAATACTTCTCTTATGGAAATACCGGTAAGGCGATGGCAGCTGTTGTTCTGCTGATGGTCGCAATCACTCCGGTGATGATTTACCAAATCCGACACTATAAGAAGATGGAGGCGTCACGATGACAACTCTTCGCCGCTATATCGATAAGTATCGTGTCGGTTCGACCCTCACTTTGCTCTTCTTGGCAATCATCTGGTTGCTACCTACTATCGGCCTCTTCATCACCTCACTCCGCGAGAAGACCGAGGCTCAGACAAGTGGTTGGTGGACGGCATTTACCAACTTCGCCGAGCAGAACTGGACCACCATCGCCTACCGAGAGATGATCTCCGGAAGTAATTTGGGAACCAGCTTTATCTCATCTCTCGCCGTTACTATTCCGGCAACTGTTCTTCCGCTCCTCTTCGCCGCATATGCCGCCTACGGCTTTACCTTTATGCGCTTTAAGGGACGTGAGGTCTACTTCTCCATCATTATCGGTCTTCTCGTTGTGCCGCTACAGGCTGCTTTGGTGCCGGTATTGAAGATGTTCATCTCTTTCACTGAAAAGACCGGCATACCGCTCTCTGGCCAATTTGCTGCAGCTTGGATCGTCCACGCAACATTTGCGATGCCACTTGCTATCTATATCTTGCGTAACTACATGTCGACGATCCCAGTACCGCTTATCGAGGCAGCTCGTGTAGATGGTGCAGAGAACTTCACAATCTTCTGGCGCTTGGTATTTCCTATGTCGATTCCAGCCCTCGCATCATTTGCTATCTTCCAATTCCTCTGGGTCTGGAATGATTATTTGATCGCCTTCGTATTCGTCGGAAACGAGCACCCAGTACTGACTTACACGCTCTTGAGTATGTTGGGTCAGCACAGCGAAGGCTGGCAGACGGTAGCCGCTGGCTCATTTATCAGCCTCTCGGTACCACTATTTGTCTTCTTTAGCTTGCAGCGCTACTTCGTTCGCGGATTAACCGCGGGCGCAGTGAAGTAATTTACTTCGTTATATTTTTAACAGAGGTACGAATTACCAACGATGTTGGCACCTTCATCTGAGCGCTACTGTTATCTGGCTTCTCAATCTTCGCCATGATTTGTGAAGCAGCAAGTTGTCCCAAGAACTTAACAGGCTGTGCCACAGTGGTCAGACCAAAGGTCTCGGAAAATTCATGATCGTCATAACCTACGACCGAGATATCTTCTGGAATCTGAAGACCTTTCTTTCGGATAGATTTCATAACGCCAAAGGCCATCTCATCCGATTCGCAGAAGATAGCGGTAGGCAACTTCTTCTTCCGCAGAAATTCATCCATAGCCAGCTCAGCGGTACGGCTATCAAAGTCAGCTAAGATTTCAAAGGCGGGATTAAACTCAATCTCGTTCTGACGAAGGATATTTAAGAAACCTTCTTTACGTTGTGAAGCAACTTTAAAGTTAAATGCCCGCTCTTCTTGTCCAGAGACAATTGCAATCTCTCTATGACCTAAATCAATTAGATGCTGAGTAGCAAGCTCGGCACCTTTAACATCGTCGATAGAGACGCTCGAGCAGCGAGAATCTGGAACGCCGAGAAGTGCAACCGGAATACCAAGGCCAAGGATTTGATCGAACTCGCGCTCAGTAGGTGGAAGCGAGATAACGATGAGGCCATCGACTTTGCCTACCAACTTCTTCTGCTGAAATACGCGCTGTCTGGCATCTACTTGAGCAAAGTTATAGAGGAGTAGATCGATTCCAGCTTCGCGCAGCGCTTGCTCTACGCCAGCGACCGCTTGGGAGAAGTACCACCGTGATAGATAGGGGGCAATAACGCCAATGGTGTTGGTGCGGGTACTTTCATTACGAGGCAGGAGATCGGGGCGAATTGGATAATCCAACAGTTGCGCTGCCTCAATGATCTTCTTTCGAGTGCGCTCATTGACATGATGCATCCCGCGAAGTGCGCGCGAAACCGTGGCTGGAGATACTCCCGCCTTCTTCGCAATCTCAACTATTCCTGACACAATATGCAAAGAATATGCAAAAAACTGCAAATATCAAGAGCGGAAGGTAGATAGATCAATGGCTCTCACACTCGATAAGAATTGGTGGCGACAAGCTCTGATCTATCAAATCTATCCACGTTCCTTTAAAGATTCCAACAGTGATGGCATCGGCGATATCAACGGCATCATCTCCAAGATCGACTACTTAGCATCGCTCAATATCGATGCCGTCTGGTTATCTCCCTTCTATCCATCCGCGCTTGCTGATGGTGGCTATGACGTAGACGATTATCGCGATGTAGATCCAAAGCTCGGAACTCTGGCAGAGTTTGATGAGATGTTGGCAAAGTTACATGAAGTTGGCATTCGCGTATTTGTCGATATCGTTCCTAACCACTCTTCCAATCGCCACGAATGGTTTAAAGAGGCAATTGCTGCCGAACCAGGATCAGCTGCACGTAACCGCTATATCTTCCGCGACGGTAAGGGCGCTAACGGCGAACTACCACCAACAAATTGGCCATCACATTTTGCGCCGAACGCATGGAGCCATGAATCAACTCAAGGTGGAAAGCACAATCAGTGGTACTGCCACCTCTTTGCACCAGAACAACCTGACTTCAACTGGGATAACCGCGAAGTCGAAGAAGATTTCTTAAAGACTTTAAAGTTCTGGGCCGACCGCGGCGTTGATGGATTCCGAATCGATGTTGCACATGCGCTGAAGAAAGATTTATCTGAACCACTGAAGGATCAACATCGCTATCCAGGTTACGAGAACCCACTTACCGGCGATGATGTTCTCTTCGACCGCAATGAAGTACATGAAATTTATAAAGAATGGCGCAGGTTATTCGATACCTACAACCCACCACGCGTTGCAGTTGCCGAGGCATATGTACGTCCAGAACGTCTCGTGCATTACTCATCACCAGAAGAGTTAGGCCAAGCATTTAACTTCCAACTCCTGGAAGCCGATTTCAATGCACACGAGTATCGATCAGTTATTGAAGTCGGTCTCCGTGAAGCTAAGGCGCAAGGATCATCGACAACCTGGGTACTTGGTAACCATGATCAAGTTCGACCAGCAACTCGTTATGGTCTCCACCCAAGCGTGGATCGCCTCCGTTGGAAGAATTCAGATGGCACAACTCACCCGCTTGATCGAGAGACTGGAGTCAAAGCTGCAACTGCCGCTGCGATGTTGATCATGGCGCTGCCGGGATGCACCTACATCTACCAAGGCGAAGAGCTCGGACTCCATGAAGTTCTCGATATTCCAGAGGATCAGATTCAAGATCCACAGTATTTGCGAAACCATAAAGTTGATAAAGGACGCGACGGTTGTCGCGTGCCGTTGCCATGGACTCGCACCGGTTCGTCTTTCGGTTTCGGTACCGCCCACGCACATCTACCGCAGCCATCATGGTTCGGTGAAAAATCTGTTGAGGCAGAATCTGGTGTAGCCGGTTCGACGTTAGAGACCTTCCGCACCGCGCTCGCTCTCCGCAAGAAGTTGATCGCGCCAGAGGAGCTCACCTGGCATGAGACCAGCGATGCCAAGGTGCTCCACTTCTCTCGCCCCAACGGCTGGCACTGCATCACCAACTTCGGCCGCAACTTCTATGACTTCAGCGGGATCGGAACCATCCTCCACTCATCCGGGCCACTGGCGACAAAGGGGATATTTACCCTCCACGGCATGGCGACGAGCGGAAATGACCTCCCACCTGCGACCACGGTCTGGCTTCAGGCGTAAGTCACAGTTTTGCCGGCCAGATTCCCTGCCGGATTTTCGCTGTAATAGATATGTATATGTAGACTCCACCCAGCCGCGGCCACGATTCAGGTAGCCGCACTGAAATCTCCAACGGAGGAGAAACATGCAAGCATCTGCTGCTGCGTCCCTGGTGCAAGTCACCGGTTCTAATCTCAACATCACTTTTGTGGTTCTAGGAGTTGCCCTAGTGGCGCTCGCCATCGCCTTCGCCCTTCGCGCTCAGGTCCTCGCCCAAGGCGAAGGTACCGAGAAGATGCGTGAGATCGCAGGCGCAGTTCAGGAAGGTGCGGCGGCTTACCTCCACCGCCAGTTCCAGACCCTCTCTTACTTTGTTGGAATCGTCTTCTTCTTGCTCTTGGCGCTACCAGCTGACACAACTTCGCTGCGCCTCGGCCGCTCAATCTTCTTCCTTCTCGGTGCAGGCTTCTCTGCCCTGGTTGGTTACAACGGAATGTGGCTCGCCGTGCGCGCCAACGTTCGCGTCGCTGAAGCTGCTCGCCAGAAGGATGGCGTCAAGGCGGTACAGATCGCATTCCGCACCGGCGGCGTTGTTGGTATGACAACTGTTGGCCTCGGACTTGTTGGTGCAGCACTTGTTGTAATTATCTACCGCGAGAATGCACCAGTCGTTCTCGAAGGTTTCGGATTCGGTGCTGCAATGCTCGCGATGTT
>JBEGTC010000029.1:0-9658 GCA_041179565.1 Actinomycetota bacterium | reverse complement strand
GAATAAGGCCCAGTTCATCGCTGCGTTGGCCCCACACTTCAACGGCAGCAAGAAGGAAGCAGCTCACGCTGTAGATATCGTTTTCGACACAATCGTTCGTAACATGGCAGCAGGTAACGATGTCATGATCAATGACTTCGGTAAGTTCAAGAAGGTTGATCGCAAGGCACGTATGGGACGCAACCCATTCACCGGCGAGACCATCAAGATCAAGGCTTCAAAGAAGGCTCGCTTCCTCCCTGCAAAGGCGCTTAAGGAAGTTATCGCTGGCGATCGCAAGCTCGGTCCAGCGCCAAAGCCAGAGGTAAAGCCAGTTGCTAAGGCGGCAGCAAAGCCAGCAGCGAAGAAGGCTGCAGCTAAGAAGCCTGCTAAGAAGGCAGCAGCTAAGAAGGTTGCTAAGAAGGCTCCAGCTAAGAAGAAGCCAGCAGCTAAGAAGGTAGTTAAGAAGGCGGCGAAGAAGAAGTAATTCTCTCTCCAACTGTTAGAAACCTTAAGGAAATGGAGTCGGCGAAAGCCGGCTCCATTTCTCATTTCCCCGCATAGAATTGCTGCATGGCGGAATTTAAGGTCTCCTATGACCCACCCAGTGGCTATCCATTGGGTACCAATCGAACCTTTAAATTCTGGACCTCGATAATCATTCCAATCTTCCGTCTCATCATGAAGAGAGATTGGCGGGGGGTTGAGAACATACCTAAGAGCGGTCGGGCAATTATCGCTTCCAATCACATCTCGTATGCCGATGTCTTAGTTCTTACCGATCTGCTCTATACCAATGGCCGCGCGCCGCGATATCTCGGTAAATCTGGGGTCTTTAAAGTTCCAGTTATTGGAAAGATCATCTTGGCTGCCGGGCAGATTCCAGTTGAACGCGAGAGCAGTGATGCCAGAAAAGCGGTTGATCACGCAAAGATTCTCTTAGAGAAAGGCCACCTCCTCGGTGTCTATCCTGAGGGAACGCTCACTCGGGATGACGACCTATGGCCGATGATTGCAAAGACCGGTTGTGCGCGACTTGCGCTTGCCACCGATACACCAGTTATTCCAATTGCCCAGTGGGGCTCTCAGAAGATTCTTCCTCGCTACACCAATCGCATCTACCTCTTTCCACGAAAGACAATTGAGATGCGCGTGGGTAAGCCGGTCGATCTCTCTGCCTGGAAGGGGCGACATGAAGATCCACAAGCGCTCATTGAAGCAACTGCTGAAATCATGCGCGCGATCACTGTGATGTTGGAGGAGATTCGCGGCGAGAAGCGAACCCCCGTGATCTTCGATCCACACAATTCAAATCTTCCACGCACCGGAAATTTCAAGAAGAAGAAGGCTAAGTGATGGCACAAAGAGTTACCGTCTTTGGCACAGGAGCTTGGGGTTCAACCATGGCTCAAGTGCTCCATGATGCAGGCAATGATGTCTTGTTATGGGGGCGCAACGATGATGTTGTTACTGAAATCAACACCGCTCATACAAATACAAAATACCTCTCTGGCCATGTACTTCCTCAAGCGCTAAGAGCAACCTCTGATATCAAAGCCGCATTCGCACATAGTTCTATCTATGTTTTAGCTATTCCTGCCCAACAACTACGCCCCATGTTGGCTGAATGGAAGTCGCTCGTCGACTCGAATGCAATTGTTGTGAGCACCTTAAAGGGAATTGAAATCACCACGCAGATGCGCATGACTGAGATCATTGAAGAGATGTGGCCAGTAAGCAAAGTCGGCGTAATCACCGGACCAAATCTCGCCGACGAACTAGTTCTACGCCAGCCAGCGGGTGCCGTTGCAGCCGCGACGCAACAAGAGTTGGCAGATTTCATCCGCGAACTTTTCCGTACTCCCTACTATCGCACCTATACCTCAACCGATGTAATGGGGTGCGAACTATCGGGCGCGATTAAATCGGTGATTGCGCTCTCGGTCGGTATCTCAATCGGTATGGGTTTCGGTGAAAACACACAGGCGATGCTGATTACCCGCGGTCTCAATGAGGTGGCGCGGCTCTGCGCTGCACACGGCTCTGATCCTTTGACGGCAGCTGGCCTCGCTGGCATGGGTGACCTCGTTGCCAGCTGCGGTTCGCCACTTTCTCGCAACCGCACCTTCGGTGAGGTGTTAGGCCGAACCGGTTCGCTAGAAATTACTCGCCAACAAGTAGCAAAGACAGTTGAAGGCGTCGCATCCGCTGGCGCGGTTGTGGAAATTGCTCATCGCGTAGGGGTTGAAGTACCGGTAATCGAATCAGTAGCCGATATTGTTAATGGGTCGCTCACTCCTGAGCAGGCGCTCCAGCGATTGATGGAGATTACGACGAAGGCGGAGAATTTCATTCGATGAAGCGGGTAGCAATTCTCTGCGGTGGTCGTAGTAGCGAACATGAGATTTCTTGTATCTCTGCCGGCGGAATCGTCACAGCGATAGACCGCACTAAATTCCAACCGATTCTCATTGGTATCACCAAGAGTGGGCGATGGGTTCATCTACCGGAAGATTTCCCGCTTCGAATTGTTGATGGCGTTCTTCCAGTCGTTCCGGAGGATGCGCCAGCAATTGTCGCGGATATAGCTGGCTTCTCAGTCGGAGGAGCGCCACTCAATATCGATATCGTCTTTCCCGTCCTCCATGGACCTTATGGTGAAGATGGAACCATTCAAGGAATGTTGGAGATTGCAGATATTCCATATGTTGGTTCAGGTGTCCTAGCTTCAGCGGTGGCGATGGATAAGTCATTTGCCAAGCCGATATTTGCATCCCATGGCATAAAAGTTGCACCTGGATTCACTATCTCATTGGATCAATGGCACGCAGATAGCTCGGGCGTTACTCGCGAGGCCAACTCGCTCTCATATCCGGTCTTTGTTAAGCCCGCTAGAGGCGGTTCTAGTCGAGGCACGCATAAAGTTAAGAGTGAAAACGAACTCGCAGCAGCAATCAACGATGCGCTCACCTTCGATAGCAAGGTAGTGATTGAGAATGCTGTGATTGGTTCAGAGATTGAGTGCGCAGTTTTGGAAATCGGTGGCGAAGCAAAAGCTTCAGAAGTAGGCAAGATTGTGATTGACGCAAAGTTTGAGTTCTATGACTTTGAAGCAAAGTACCTCGATGGCGCTACCTCAATCGAACTTCCAGCGCCGATTGATGGCGAAATCGCGCAGGAGATTCAGCGCCAAGCAATCAAGGCATTTAAGGCCTTGGATTGCCGCGGTCTCGCCCGAGTTGATTTCTTCCTTACTCCAAGCGGCGAGATTATTATCAATGAGCTCAACACAATGCCTGGTTTCACCGCAACATCGGTCTTTCCAAAGATGTGGGCTGCAAGTGGCGTGAGCTATAGCGAGATAATTACCGCTCTGCTCAGCCAGTGACTGGGCAGGTAAGAGTTCTAGTAATCCCTGGTACCGCTTGGACCTTCGATAAGATCAATCGGCCAAACTCTTCCATTGTGCTCGCTTCAGCGCGCATGATGACATCGTAAGGACCGGTGATTCCCTCTGCCAGAGTTACGCCAGGAATAGCAGCGATTGCAGCGGTTACTGAAGATGCCTTGCCGACATCGGTTTGAATCAAGATATATGCCTGTACGTTCATACGCTCACCGTACCGCATGAGATAGGTTTCTGACTATGGGATTTTCAGAGGAGCAGGTTATACAACTCCTCGCTGAGGTTTTTCATAGCGATGACCCGCGAATTCTTGTAGGTATCGGCGATGATGCCGCGCTAGTTCAGGGGCGCTCCCGGCAAATTCTCACCACCGATATTGCCGTTGAGGGAGTTCACTTCCGACGCGAGTGGTCATCTGGATATGAGATTGGCAAGCGCATCGCTGCGGCAAATATCGCAGATGTGTTGAGCATGAACGGTAAGACCGATTACTTGTTGGTTGCAGCAACACTTACCGGCGACGAGAGCATCGAGTGGATAGGTGAGCTTGCGCGAGGAATCGCAGATCAAGCGCGTGCTGCGGGAGCTCTAGTTGTCGGGGGCGATCTCTCTCGTTCGGGGACGCTATCTATTGCAATAACCGCGGTTGGTTCGACCGAGAAAGTTGTTACTCGAGGTGGCGCCAGCGTTGGTGAGTCTATTTACATCTCATCCTTGACTGGTTGGTCTGCGGCAGGGCTAGCAATACTTTCCAGTGGAAAGGCACTTGATTTGCCTTCAGCTCGATATGCGTTACAAGAGTTTCGAGCCCCGACGCTCGATCTTGGATTAGATTTCTCGAAAGCATCATCGATGGCAGATGTGAGTGATGCGCTCATGGTTCAAGGTGGGCAGATGGCTAAGGAATCGTCGGTTAAGTTTGAAATCGATGGCGAACTCTTTGCGCAGTCAGATGAATTCCAAGAATTAAGAGAGCTAGCTGATGAAGTAGGCGTCGATCCCTGGAGTTGGATTCTCCAAGGTGGTGAAGACCATGTACTGCTTGCCACTGGCCACGACCTGCCAGGTTTGAGAGTAGGTATCGTCGCTGCGGGCTCTGGAATAACTGCAACCTTTGCTGGCGGAGAAATAAAAATGGCCCCAGTTGCCTGGAGCCATTTCGATAAAGGTAATTAATTAGGCGCGAGCAACCTTGCCAGCCTTGAGGCATGAGGTGCAGACGTTCTGACGCTTTGAGGCGCCCTTAACGAGAGTCTTTACGCGCTGGATATTTGGATTCCAACGACGACGAGTCTTCACCTGTGAGTGTGAGACGTTATTTCCAAAGCTTGGGCCCTTGCCACAGATGTCGCATGTTGATGCCATTGCGGTACTCCTTGAATATAAGTAGCTAGGCGACATTCGCGCTCAGCAGGGGAGAAGGGTATCAAGAGAGGGGTCGATAGAGCCAATCCTCCTAGATAGGAGTGCTAGCCCTCAAGAAATCACGCGTAAAAAATCGAGTGTGAGGCGGGCTACAGCTATTTCGACCATAAATGGATTCGAGCAGGCGGAAGATTAATTCAGGAAATAAACCTTACAAATGTAGGGATGTTTTAAAGAAATGGAGAGACCTATGAATGCTCTAGATCTTGCTCGATGGCAGTTCGCCATCACCACCGTCTATCACTTCCTGTTTGTGCCCATCACTATTGGACTTGGATTCTTAGTGGCTGGGCTACAGACGGCTTGGTATCGCAAGAATAATCTCAAGTACCTTCGAGCTACGAAATTCTTTGGCAAATTATTCCTGATCAACTTTGCCATCGGTGTAGTGACCGGAATCGTGCAGGAGTTTCAATTTGGCATGAACTGGTCTACCTATTCTCGTTTTGTCGGCGACATCTTCGGCGCACCATTAGCGATGGAAGGGTTACTTGCATTCTTTCTTGAATCGACATTCCTAGGGCTCTGGATATTTGGCTGGGATCGCCTTCCTAAGAAATTGCACCTGGCCACCATCTGGCTAGCTGCAACCGGAACACTGCTCTCGGCCTACTTCATCTTGGCGGCAAATTCATGGATGCAGCACCCCGTTGCATTCACTATTAATGCGGAGAAGAACCGGGCAGAACTGACCAATATTTTCGAAGTTCTCTTTCAGAAGACCGCTGTGATTACCTTTCTCCACACAATTCCGTCAGCCTTCTTCGCTGCTGGCGCATTTATGGCTGGAATTTCGGCATACCTTCTGCTCAAGAAGAGAGATGAAGAAATGTCACGCCCAACGCTCAAGGTTGGTTTAGTTACAGTATTAATTTCTTTTGTGCTCATCGCCATCTCTGGCGATGCGATAGGTAAGGTAATGACCGAGCAGCAGCCTATGAAGATGGCAGCTGCTGAGGCGCTCTACGAAACAACTGAGTCTGCGCCATTTTCTATCTTTACCGTTGGCACTCTCGATGGCTCGCGCCCAATTTTCCAAGTTGATATTCCATCGGTGCTCTCATTCTTAGCAACTGGTGACTTCGCTGCGACGGTAGAGGGTGTCAATAACCTAGAGGCCCAATACGATCTTAAGTATGGTGAAGGTGATTACACGCCAAATATTCCACTTGCTTACTGGTCATTTAGACTCATGATCGGCTTTGGTGCCATCGCCTTCTTCCTCGCCGCATACGCTCTCTGGCGCACCCGTAGAGGCGGAGAATTGCCAACAAGTAAGTGGTTTATCCGTTCTATGTACGCAATGCCGCTCATCCCATTATTGGCAATCTCATTTGGATGGATCTTTACCGAGACTGCTCGACAACCTTGGGCAGTCTTTGGCTTAATCCGGACTGAGGATGCAGTATCTGCTGTCGTCTCGGCTGGAAGCGTTCTCTTCACAATGATTGTTTTCACGCTCCTCTACGGATTCTTAGCTGTAATTGAAGTCGGATTAACGCTTAAGGTAATTAAGAACGGTCCTGCACCTGAACTCGATTACGAAAATCCGCAGATAGGTGGCAGCACTGATAAGCCACTTGTGATGAGTTACTAGGAAGGAATAGAACTATGTCGCTTGAAAATCTTCAAACTTTTTGGTTTGTTCTAATTGCAATCCTCTGGGTTGGATACTTCATCCTCGAAGGCTTTGACTTTGGTGTTGGCATACTTCTGCCATTTCTTTCAAAGAATGAGGCAGATCGACGAGCAATCCTCACAACTCTGGGGCCGGTATGGGATGGAAATGAGGTATGGGTGCTTGTCGCAGGTGGTGCCACATTCGCTGCCTTCCCAGAGTGGTACGCCACGCTCTTTAGTGGTTTCTATCTGCCGCTCTTCCTCATCCTCACCTCGCTTATTGTCCGCGGAGTAGCCTTTGAATATCGCAGTAAGTATGGCAAGGCGCAGTGGCGCAAGCGTTGGGATATAGCGATTGTTGTCGCCAGCTTTATCCCAGCTCTGCTCTGGGGAGTAGCTTTTGCCAACATAGTTCGTGGTGTGCCTATTGAAAAATCGGCACAGGGATACCTCGAGTATGTCGGTGGCTTCTTCAATCTACTCAATCCATATGCGCTCCTAGGTGGCGTTGTCACGCTCACCGTCTTCCTTACACACGGCGCTATCTTCTTATCATTGAAGACAGCTGGAGGAATTCGTGAGCGTGCGCGCAACTTAGCTCTTAAAGTTGGAGCAGTCGCAGCGCTTGCTGCTGTTGCATTCTTAACCTGGACCAATGTGACCTTGCCTTCAATCAATGGCCTGGTCTTGGCGCTCTCGGCACTCGTGGCGTTCTTGTGGCTTGCTGGGCTCTATGCGCTCATTAAGGTTCGCGAGGGCTGGGCCTTCATCTTCTCGGCGGGAACAATTGCTGCCTTTGTGGCAACTCTCTTCTATGCCCTATATCCACGGGTAATGCCCAGCTCGCTCGGAGCCCAATTTGATCTGACAATATCAAATGCGTCAGCGACGGAAAATACCTTGACGGTAATGTCTTGGGTTGCTGTTGTAATGACGCCTCTTGTTCTTCTCTATCAGGGGTGGACTTATTGGGTCTTCCGAAAGCGAGTCAGCGCATCGCAGATTTCCAATCCCGAGATAGGCGCACTAGATGTCGTCCATCATGCCTAAATAGAGATGGCTATCGGTAGATTGAACCAATGAGATCTAACGGCTTGCGGCTGCTTCTTTCACTAGGAAGCAGCCGCAAACTCTTTATCGGAGTCGTCATCAATGCCATAGTTAGCACGGCGTTTGTGATTGGCAACGCTCTTTTAATCTCTGCAACTATTGTCGGCATTATCTATAGACATCCAACAACAAATCGCCATATTGCTCTGCTCGCCCTATTGTGGGCTCTCAGGGCGCTATTTACCTCTCAATTCGAACGCTGGACGTCAGTTGCATCTTCAACCATCAAAAGTAGTTTGCGAACCACAGTGTTATCTTCATCAGCGAACGTGTTGGCTATCCCGTCAGGGCAGCTGACGACTTTGCTAATTAAGGGGGCTAATTCGCTCGACGTTTATTTGGCGCGATTCTTACCTCAGTTGGTAGCTGCAGCCTTTACTCCGGTCGCAGTAATTAGTCTTATCGCACTCTTCGATTTAACTTCGGCTGTAATTTCAATACTCACCCTCCCACTGATACCTATCTTCGGTGCCTTGATCGGCAAATTCACAAAGGAGGCGGTCTCTGAGAAATGGCAAACGCTAGGAACACTCTCCAAGTACTTTGAGGACTCGCTACGAGGAATTTATACGCTCTCAATTTTCGGCCGTCACCGGACTCAAGGCAAGCGAATCCAAGAAATGGGGGATAGATACACCGGCGAAACGATGAAAGTACTTCGGATTACTTTCTTATCAGCCTTGGTACTCGAGCTAGCAGCGACTATCTCGGTGGCGCTGATCGCTGTCTCGATTGGAATCAGACTTGTAAATAGCTCTATCGAATTCTTTCCAGCTCTCGTCGTACTTGTTCTCGCGCCAGAGGTTTATCTCCCTTTGCGAAGCGCTGCTTCGCTCTTTCACGCCTCTGCAGATGGCAGCGCCGCTCTGAGTGAAATCTTAAAGTTAGCCAAGGTCAAAGAGGCGGATATCGATAGCGTTCAATCGAGGCCGAATAGCTTTCACCTCAAACGGATTGAGACCGTCTCTTGGAATGAATGGCGCTCTCCATTCGGGGCTGGGTCCATTCCGGCTCAGATGCTCAGTTCGGGTGATGCACTGGTAATACGTGGTGGATCTGGGTTAGGTAAGACGACATTTCTCAACTCCATACTTGGATTGAATTCGAATACTTTGATACGTATCAATAATCTCGAAGTAGGAGATTTGGAGCGAAAGTCTCTCTATCGAAGAATCGGTTGGATCCCACAGAACCCCTCTCTTATCTCGGGCACAATTAGGGAGTTATTTACTTTGGTGAGCCCACATATCTCAACTGTAGAGATGGAGAATTTGCTCAGACGCGTAGGGCTAGATACTGCGCTTCTACCGCATGGGCTAGAGACTGTGATTGGCGGCTCAGGTGAGGCGAGCGGTGATCTCTCCGGTGGTCAGAAGCGGCGCTTGGCGATAGCCAGAGCTCTAGCGGTTAATCCAGACTTGTTCATCGCCGATGAACCTACTGCAGATCTTGACCCGAAGGCGGCGAGTGAAATCTTGGAATTGCTCCACTCACTTTCACGCGCTGGAGCGATAGTTATCGCAGTCTTACATGCACCTGATCAGCGGATTGTTGGCGCTAAAGAAATCATGGTGGTGGAGCAATGAAGATCTCACAGCGAACGGCATTCGCCATTGCTATCGGGCTTGGGGCCTTTGCTCTCGTGGGCGGTACCGGGCTTACGGTTTCCAGCGCTTGGTTAATTACAATGGCCTCTGCACACCCACCGATTCTTCTCCTCGGCGTCTCAATTGTGTTGGTGAGATTCTTCGGCATTTTCCGATCTATTGCTCGCTATGGCGAACGCGTCATTAGTCATGAAGCGATATTCAGAAGGCTCACAACTCTTCGTGTTGGACTTTTTCAAAGTTTCTCAAGACAGCTTTCAAGCAAAAGCGGAGAGATTTCAGAACGTACGAAGGCGCTCGTGGATGATGTGGAGCGAGCACAAGAGTTTCATCTAAGGGTAAGTCTGCCTGGAATATCGGCAGCAATAGCTGGCTTTATCACCGTCGGGATTGCATTGTGGATTAACCCGATTATTGCGATATTCCCACTTTCTACCTATCTGATTCTCGCAATCTTTATTCCATGGGCGGTTCGCAAGTACCTTGATCCAATATCGGTCGAAATTGAAGA